>JAUWLN010000045.1 GCA_030613665.1 Dehalococcoidia bacterium | reverse complement strand
ACTTGCTCCATTGTTTGTAGCTTCTCATCGTTCATAATCAGTCGCATGTCCCAATCATAAACGAGTTGCTTGAATCTCTCAGGCTCACCTTGTGTTAGAAATAGATACCCTCTTCAGGCTCATCTTGTATTGGAAGAGACTTGCTATTGCAAATCGAGTCTGTTTATTGTATAATGATAGCAGGTTTAGTACTGGTTATCAGAAACAGAGTTGAACATCACAGTATCCATACCATGTTGGATGACCAAACTTGAGCCAAATAATTAAGAGAGGAGGTCATCCGATGAGCTTTGAAGACAAGACCCTCGTGTGTTCCGATTGTGGTAAAGAGTTTACCTTTAATGTTGAGGAACAGGAATTTTTCCAGTCGAGAGGCTATACTAACGAGCCCAAACGTTGCCCCGAATGCCGTCAGGCAAGAAAGCAAACACGTTACGGAGACAGTGGCTATGGGGACAGACCCTATCGCCAGATGTTCCCGGCGGTATGCGCCGAGTGTGGCAAGGAAACCGAAGTGCCGTTTGAGCCACGTGAAGACAGACCGGTTTATTGCCGCGACTGCTTCCGCAAAGTAAAACCGAGCAGATAAACTCGATTCAACGGACAAGATATATGGGCCGGGATATACCCGGCCCATATGTTTTTATTATCGCTAACGATTTTGATATGCCAGACTCTGGCTGGAATCTCGTTAATCTCTTCGTCGGTCAGCTGCACGTGCTTGCCCGCTTTCAGTGAGTCTTCGAAGTCACTATGAAGATTGAAATCGAAACTGATATCTCCATTCTCACAAGCGGTAAATGTAACGGTGGCAGCGCTGGATTATAGCCGTGACGCTATAATACGAGTGGCATGGGTGTTGTTTAACATTCGCCCGAAAGCTGCGTTATCAGCTTTTCCTGGTACGTCTGGTCTTGGGCGACTGTCCGGGGATTTTTGCGGCTTTATTGTAAGTCAGGTATCCCTGTTCTATGGCCTGGCGGTCGAGGTCCAGTGTATACAGGCGTTCCAGGGGTAATAGAACCTCACCTTTAGCTTGCCGTAAGTCGATGGTTTTCAGATAATGTTTGCAGTGCTCGCAGACATAGAGGCGGTAGCGTCCTTCGTCATCGGTGAAGTAGGCCAGGTCATTCTGGTTCTGCGTGTCGCAGAAGGGGCACTGCAGGCGCTGGAAAAGCCACTCCGTATCACAACGAGAGCACAGGAGCCATCTTGAACCTTGTTCCTCATCCAGATAAGCGAAATCGGGACTACCGCCGCAAATTGGGCAATAACTGCGGCGCCAGCGCTTCTGGTCAACAGAACCAGTCAGGGTTTTGGCGTGACTTACCAGGAAAGGTTTCAATGTTGCATGGATGATAGCGGTCAGGAAGTTTCTGTCTATACCCCTGATTAAAGCCGTTGCGGGCAGCTTTTGTTTCTCATACCATGCCTTGATTGCTTCCCGGTTGGGAAAGGACTCGGCTTTTAGCTCCCTCAACCTCTCCGGGGGGGCCTTGAAAATCTCCGAATATTCGGCGCAGGCAGTAGTAATTTTGGTAAAAGTAGCCGCCAATAGCGGCCAATCAAGAGCTAGTTCATCAAATCCGATGAGGGGAATGCCGTCCTGTATACGTTGCGAAATAGCCTCGCGACTCAGGCTCGGTTCGATTCGCGAGGCTATTTTTTGCTCAACTCCAGATTGTACACGCAATAGTTGCTGGTATAATTTCAGAAGCTGCGGTAGCGCTCCCTCTTTCCTTTCCTTTTCCTCCAGATGATGAATGAGTGCATCTGTCTCTACTGTCAATTAGCTTTTCACCTCTTTAGCTTTGGTAACCTCTTCATACCACTTGGCATGGTGCTTCTTGGCGTACTCGGCGGATATATTGCCCTTGTATATAGCTTTCCAGGCTTCGGTCATAAGCGGGTGGAAGATGCCGAGGTAGATATGGACGAGGAGCATCGTGCCGGCCAGGATGAAGGCGATGTCATGAATGAAGACCATCCATTGCAGGACTGCCGCCGGGGCTGACGTCTTGGCGAACCACATAATGAGTCCGGTTATGGTAAAAATTACACCCGAAAAAAGGACAATGAGCCACCACAATCTCTGGCCGGTGTTCATGCTACCCTGGGGCGGCATACCTTTTTCATCACCGGAAAAATAATAGCGCGGCGCCGCTTTCAGCCAGCCAATGTCACTGGCTCCCCAGGAAAAAGCCTCTTTTATCCCTCTCCTGGTTGCCTGCCAGTTCATTGGAATATAGATGAGGGGAGCGATGATGAAGATGACCGCACCGATGCGGTGTATCACCCGGGTCACGCTGTCCTGGGCTAAAAATCCCAGTTGCGGGATGAAAAGGACAAGACCGGTTAGAAACAAGATGCAAAAAGAGGCCAGATGTACCCAGTGCAATATCCGTGTTGGTTTTCTATACTTTTCAACTTCTTGCGGCATCTTTCTTCTCCTTTTCCCGGTTAATATTTGCCCGGGCGACCATGTAGTTCAGTCCCAGGCCCAGCACGGTCAGTCCGCCCACCGCCCATCCGAGCGGTTGAATCGCATCCTGCCAGGCCACTGTGGCCGCCGAAATCTGTGGGTTCACCGGCAATTCGTAGACTGACGGGTGGTCATCAAGTACATACATTACATGCAGGCCGCCCAGTTCGTTTTCGCCGTATAAATTGGCGTTTGCCCAGCCGGCAGCCCTGAGCGAATCGACTCGCTTCCTGCCCTCGGCGACCAGTTTATCGCGGTCGCCATACTCCAGGGCGTTGGTTGGACAGGTTTTGACACAGGCCGGTTCCAAACCTTCAGCAATGCGGTCGCGCCCGGGCGTGGTGCACAGGGTGCACTTGTCCATTTTGGCAATGCCGGTAAGCAGATTGCGGTCAGAACGCGGCACATCAAAAGGACAGGCTTCGATGCAGTAGCCACAACCGGTGCAAAGGTCCTTGTTGTAAGCCACGAAGCCAAGTTCGTGATGGTACAGTGCTTTGCTGGGGCATACCTTAACACACCCGGCGTCAGTGCAGTGCATACAGGAGCGACGAGTGAACAGCCACCTTACCTTTCCGCCTGGCTCTATCTCCCGGAACTTCATCTTGAGCCAGGTTGTGGGGGAAAGGTCAGGGGGATTCTCATAGCTGCCCCAGTTTGTTGCCTGCACTTTAGTTGCCACAGGAATGAATTCGTCATTCTCGTTCCACTGTTTGCAGGCAGCCTGACAACCGCGACAGGCAGTACACCGGGTTGGGTCATACAAAATTGCTTTTTCTGCCATTATTACCTCCGACCAAAGGATTCAACTATCGCTATTTACGCCTTACGTACGTTGACCAGGAAGGCCTTGTACTCCGGTATCATCGTGTTAGCATCACCGACGTGGGGGGTGAGCGCATTGGCACTATCGCCGGTGGAGAGGCCGGTGTAGCCCCAATGCCAGGGTATACCTACCTGGTGCACTTGCTTTCCGTTCATCTGGAATGGTTTGAAGCGCTTGGTTACTACAGCCACAAGATGCACCTGGCCGCGGGTTGATTCCACGATAACCTTCTCACCATTGACGATGCCTTTATCCGCGGCTAGCTCCTCGCTCATCTCGACGAAGGGCTCAGGCATCATTTCTATTAGCCAGGGCATATTTCTGGTCATCTGCCCGCCCTGCCAGTGTTCGCAAACCCGGTAGGTGCTGCACACAATCGGGTATTTATCAGGAGTGCCCTGCTCGTCAGGTCTCCAGATCTTAAAGGCGGGGTTATTTTGCTGCCCGGACATCGGGTTGTCAATCGGTGACTCCCATGGCTCGTAGTGTTCAGGGAACGGCCCTTCCGCCATACCGGGGCCGAAGAAGCGGGCGTGACCCTCTGGTTTCATGATGAACGGATACTTGGTCTTCTCCGGGTCTACCGCCATTGGCGGCCAGCCACCATCAGGTACGTCACCTACCCATTTTTCATCCTGCCACCAGATGACCGGGTGCTCTTTATCCCACGGCTCGCCGTTAAGGTCAACGGAGGCCCGGTTATAGATAATCCGTCGGTTCACCGGCCAGCACCATGACCACTTGGGAAATAGCCCGATATCGAACGGGCCGGGAGTCGCATCACGGCGGGCAGCCATATTGCCATCTTCAGTGTAGCTGGCACAGTAAAGCCAGTTGCCCGAGGCGGTGGTGCCGTCATCTTTCAGCTTGCCGAAGCTGGGCAACAGTTTACCGGTAGTCAGGTCGTAGCCGTTTATTTCCTTGGCCACTGCGTGCACATCCGGATGTTCCAGTCCGTAGTTCCAGTTAAGGTTGGTAATCGCTTCGGCGTTGGGGCCACCTTCACTGGCGTACATATCCATGAGCTTGCGGGCCAGATAATCCAGCATCCAGAGGTCGTCAAGCGCTGCTCCAGGGCCATCGGCGGCTTTGTAGCGCCACTGGCTCCAGCGGCCGCTGTTGGTAACGCTGCCTTCCTTCTCAAAAGAGTTGAGCGCGGGGAGAAGGAAAACTTCGGTTTTAATATCGGCCGGGTTCACCCCGGGACGTTTCCAGAAATCGGCCGTCTCGGTGTGCCAGATATCGGCGACTACCATCCAGTCAAGGTTGTCCATTGCCTTCCGTTCCAGGTTAGCATTGGGGCCGCCTACCGCCGGATTTTGCCCCCAGCACATAAGGCCCTTGATTGTCCCGGAGTACATCGCTTCAAACAGGGAGATGTGGGAGTAGTTCTTCCCTGCCTCTATTTTGGGCAGATAGTGGAAGCCGAACTCATTGGCCTGGCTGGCGGCGTTGCCATACCATGCCTTGAGCAGGCTGACCACATACTTGGGGGTATGCTGCCACCAGTTGGCACTCTTAGGGTCTTCGCTCTTGGGAGTAGCTCGCTCCAGATACTTGGCAAGGGAAGTGTCGGAGTTTATCGGCACTTTCAGGTAGCCGGGGAGAATGTGGAAGAGCAGGCAGTGGTCGGTTGAACCCTGTACGTTGGATTCGCCCCTCATGGCGTTGATACCGCCACCGGCAACCCCGATGTTGCCCAGTAGAAGCTGCAGGATACAATAAGAGCGGATATTCTGGGCACCGTAAGTGTGCTGGGTAGTGCCCATGGCGTAAAGAATGGTACCCGCCTTACCCGGCTGCCCGGTGGCAGCGTAAGTCTGGCAAATCTGCAGGAAAGTCTCTACCGGCGCGCCGGTTATCTCATTTACCTTCTCCGGAGTATAGCGGGCGAAGTGTTTCCTCATGAGCTGGAAGGCACAATTGGGGTCTTTCAGGGTCATGTCTCTCTTGGGGATGCCTTTATCATCCTTCTGGAACTGCCAGCTGGATTTATCGTATTTCCTTTTGCCGCCGTCAGTCTCATTTTGACTGCCAGCATAGCCGGAGAACAGTCCTTCCAGGTCATCCGGCCCCTGATAATCGGTGTTGATGAGGTAAGGAGCGTTTGGGTATTCCGTTATGTAGGTCATGTTGTAGTTGCCGGGATTGCGGTCGATATCGTCGAGCACGTATTTTATCATGCCGCCGATAAAGGCGATGTCAGTGCCCGAACGCAGTGGAGAATAGATATCGGCTTTGGAAGAGGTCCTGGTGAATCTGGGGTCGATGCTGATGAGCTTGGCCCCTCTTTCTTTTGCGTCAATGATGTGGCCGAAACCGGCGGGGTGATTTTCCGCCGGGTTGGAACCTATGGCCATAATGCAATCGCTATTGGCAATATCATTCCAGTGATTGGTCATGGCTCCGCGGCCGAACGTTTCCGCCAAACTGGCGACAGTGGGGGAATGTCATATACGGGCGTGGTGTTCTATATACACCAGACCCAGCGCTCGGGTTAGCTTTGCCAGGAGGTAACATTCCTCATTATCTAAGGCGGAACCTCCAAGGTTGGCGATGGCTTCGGTGCGGTTTACCAGATTGCCACCGCTATCCTTCGAAATAAAACTGGCATCCCGGGTGTCCTTGATTCTACGGGCAATCTCGGTCATCGCCCAATCCCACGATGTCTCCTCCCAGTCACTTCCACCCGGGCGCCGGTAAAGAACTTTGCTCAGACGCCAGGGATTATCAGCAGATAACTGCCGCATTGAAGCGCCCTTGGCGCAAGCACCACCGCGGTTGATGGGATGTTCGGGGTCGCCCTCGATGTTCACCACTTTCCCGCCCTCGGCAGCGACGATAAAGCCGCAGCCTGAGGCATCATAGGGACAAATGGTGGTCTTTTCGCCAATCTTCTTCTTTAGAGGTAAGAATTTTTGGCTTCCAGCCAGGGCTTCCGTCGGGTCGAGGGTCCCTAATAGGAAAACACCTCCGATACCGGCGGCTCCTGAGGCTTTTAGAAAATCTCTTCGGCTTAACTCCATAGTGCCTCCTTTATTCCGGTTCAGTCAATTTAATTTAACAATTTATTCAAAAAAAGAGGGGCATTTACCCCCTTTCCATTTTATGAGCAACTACATAAGGTAATAAGAACGTCGACCATTAGAAAGTATTGTAAATTATATATAGAGTCATTGTCAACATCCTGTTTAGCGTTTATGAAAAAACGGTCGGAAACTGATACAATGTGGGATTATTTATGGTATAGACGGACAGGCAACTTCACCATATAATGATAAGCAGAAAACAAGAAGCACATGGCGTTAGCTGGCCCGGGATTTGCTTTAATGTGCTTCTGAATGCCGGTAGAACTCAAACAGTAATTCGGGCGAAAGGGGAAACACGATAATGAATTCATGGGAAGCAATTGTCAACATGCTAAAGGCCGAGGGAATCGATTATATCTTCGGCATAGGTGATTCCGGCCTGCAACTATATGCCGAAAAGATTGAAGGCATAAGAAATGTAAACCTGCGGTATGAGGGGTCAGCCCCGTTCATGGCTATGGCCTACGCCAGATTGAGCGGCAAGCCGGGCGTTTGCACCGCCAGCATTGGACCGGGGACGGCCAACCTGCTGCCTGGCGTACTGGAAGCATATTCTGGTTGCTCACCGGTGGTGATAATCAATGCCGCTAACTCACAGAAAACGTATGGCATGGGTGAGTTCCAGGAATCAGACCAGATAGCCATGATGAAGCCTATCACCAAGTGGAGCGCCCGCATCCCGTATACCGACCGTATACCGTGGTTTGTGCGCCGGGCGTTCTCCATCGCGGTCAACGGGCAGCCGGGCCCGGTTTTCCTGGAGATGCCGTACGATGTGAGCGGAAAGACGCGATGGGATCTGCACGACATCGGAACTCCTGAGTATGTGCCCGCCAGGAAAATTCGCACCGGCGGTGCCCCGGAGCTAATAGGTGAAGCTGCAAAACTGCTGGCAAAAGCTAAAAGGCCGGTGGTGATTTCCGGCAACGGAACAGTACAGGCAAGAGCCGCTGGGGAGTTCAAGCAGTTTATCGAATTGCTGGGCATACCTTTTATTACCACACCGGGAGGGAGGGGTATTCTGCCTGAAACCCATCCCCTGGCCCTCGGTGTCTGCGGTTACTACCGTACCAGGGTCGGCAAAGAGGTCTATTCCGATGCCGACCTCGTATTCACCGTTGGCACCAGGAACGAAAGCTACAGCACCCACCAGTGGCGTGATTTCCCCGCCGGAGCGAAGTTCATCCAGGTTGACATAGAACCCTTTGAAATAGGCAGGAACTGGCTGCCGGACGTGGGCATCGTCGGTGATGCCGGGCTCGTCTTGAGCCAGCTCTCTGAAGCCATTAAAGCAGAGGCCGGGACGGGCAAAGACTTCCGTGAAATACCCAGGGTGCAGGAGCTGATAAAAGCTAAAGAAGCGTTTGAGCAGGAAGTAGCGGCGGAGTGCATGGTAGAGGCGACGCCGATACCGGCCAAGCGGGCTATCTATGAGACGAGCCGGGTATTCGGGGGGAATACCATTCTGGTCAGTGAGAACGGCTCGCAGGATACCTGGTCATACTGTTTTCCGTATTTCAAAGTGCAGGACGGCTCGGAGTGCGTGCCGGTCGCCGAGCAGACGTGTATGGGCATGGGCATTGTCGGGGCCATCGCTGCCAAGCTGACAAAGCCGGAGAAAAACGTGGTCTGTGTCACCGGTGATGGCGCATTCCAGATGTATATGAAAGAGCTGCCCACCGCCGCCCAGTATAAGGCCGGATGCACATGGCTGGTTTTGAACAACTCGGCATTAGGCTGGGTAAAGCACCATCAGGTGACAGCGGTTGGCTGGAATACCAGCACCTTCCAGGTGCAGCCCGATTTTGTCAAATGGGCGGAGGCATGTCAGTGCTTTGGCAGGAGGGTGGAGAAAGCATCTGAAATTAAGCCGGCTCTGGAAGCGGCTCTGAAAGCGAACAAAGAAGGTAAGCCCGCCGTTATTGATGTGGCCGTCGGGCTTGAGATGTCGCACTTCAAAAGGGCTGAGTAAGACTGATTGTTAAGGAGTGAAAATATGACCACCATTGCTCTCATGGGCGCCGGCGGGCAGATGGGGATACGGATTACCCGGAAACTGAAAGACAACCCCGACTATGAAGCACTTTATGTAGAGGTCAGCGACGAGGGGAAGAAAAAACTTGCCGGGCTGGGGCTTTCGGCTATCGCACAGAGCGAGGCAGTTGCTCAGGCCGATGTGGTCATACTGGCCGTTCCCGACCGTTTAATCGGTCCAATCTGCAACGACATTGTGCCAAAGGTGAAGAGCGGGGCGATGGTCATGGGGCTTGACCCGGCAGCGGGATATGCCGGAATGCTGTCGGACCGCAAGGATATAAGTTACTTCATCACCCACCCGTGCCATGCACCCATGTTCGGTGGTGAGACCGACTCCGAAGCCCAGCAGGACTTTTTCGGCGGCGACAAGGCAAAGCAGAGCATCGTCTGCTCCCTGCATCAGGGGCCAGATGAGGACTATGCCAGGGGGGAGGCGATTGCCAGAGTGATATACGCTCCGATATTAAAGGCGTACAGGGTCACCACGGAGCAGATGGCGATTCTGGAGCCAGCGCTCGTTGAGACCCTGGGGCTTACCTGCGTCTACGTCATGAAAGAGGCTATGGATGAGGCGGTCAGGATGGGCGTTCCTGAGGAGGTGGCACAGGATTTTCTGTTTGGCCACGTCCGCTGCATGATGGGCGAGGTTTTTCTTTTGGCTGGTGCCACCCTCTCCGAGGGGGCCAGGCTCGCTGTAGCCGAGGCAAAAGAACAGATATTCCAGCCCGACTGGATGAAGATAATGAAAATCGACAGCATCAAGGATAGCGTGCGGAAAATCACCCGCGCCGCCAGCTAATACGGAGGGTGATATTACGTCGGTTTCATCTATAATATAAATCAGGATACAGATGATGGAATTCCGGGGATTCCGAAGAAAAAATGGTACCGTCGGCGTGAGAAATCACGTGCTGATTTTCCCCACCACGATCTGCGCTTCCACTGTGGCCCAGATGATTAGCCGGGAGGTATCCGGCACCGTCAGCGTGGTGCACCGTCACGGCTGTGGCCACTTTGGCGATGAAAAGGAACTCATGGTCCGGACCATGGCCGGTTTCTGCGCCAACCCCAACGTTGCCGGCGTATTGCTCGTGGGACTCGGCTGCGAGTTGCTCACTCCCGAACTAATCGCTGAAGAACTGGTCAAAACCGGACAGAGGTTTGAGACACTCAGCATACAGGAAGCCAGGGGCACGACCAACAGCGTGGCCAGGGGCAGGGAAATGGCGCAGCGACTTGTAAAAGAGGCCGCCGCGGCGAGTCGGGAAGTGGTTCCCGTTTCCGAATTGATATTGGGTCTCAACTGCGGCGGGTCAGACACTATCTCCGGAGTTACCGCCAATCCGGCGCTGGGCGTTGCTTCCGATTTATTAATCGCCGAAGAGGGAACGGTGATTTTTTCGGAAACACCGGAAATGATAGGGGCGGAAAACGTTCTCACCAGGCGGGCGGCAAATGCCCAGGTTGGAAGTCGTGTTTCGGCAGTAATATCGGAGGCTTATGCCAGCATTAAGTCAATGGGCGTTGATGTTATGGGAGCTGAACCTTCACCTGGCAACATAGCCGGCGGGTTGACCTCTCTGGAAGAAAAATCGCTGGGGGCTGTCCTCAAGGGCGGGACCACCCCGGTGGTGCAGGTCACTGATTTCGCGGAGAAGCCGGAACAGAAAGGCTTGATATTGATGAATGGGCCGGCTCACGATGTGGTCTGCAACAGTGGTATGCTGGCCGCCGGCGCTCAGGTTATTGTCTTTACCACCGGCAGGGGGACGCCGATAGGCTCCCCCATTGCTCCGGTAATCAAGGTCTCCTCCAACAGCGACCTCTATGAAAAGATGAGGGATAATATTGATATAAACGCCGGAACAATAATTGATGGTACCGAATCTATTCAGGGTACCGGTGAAAGAATATTCAAGGATATTGTTGACGTCGCTTCCGGCAAATTAGCCCGGGCCGAGGTTTTGGGCCATTGCGAGTTTGCCATACCTTCTATCATCCCCACGGTGTGAATGCCGGGCCGGCAAAGAGCAGGAAGCGCTCACGGTGAAGAGCGCCTGCGAAGTTGTCCGAAGATGTCACGGCGATTGCTACCGTGGCAGCCGCCGTGGGCTCAGCGGCCTCTCCGCTCGCGGCGGGAGGTCCTTTTCTGGCTGGCGTTATCACCACGGTAATCCGGAACGGTGATATTGAATGGCGTGCTGAGCTTGGGGTCGATAAGGCGTGAGCTTATCGAGCTCTCGATATTTTCGTTGATTTCCGCTATCGTGTAGCGTGTGGTAATGACCATGGGCAGCCGCGAATTGTACCGATAGTTTATTATCTGGTACAGTTTTTCCCTGACCCACGGCGTGGTGGTCTGCTCCCCGAAATCATCCAGCGCCAGCAGGGGCGCTGTTTTTACCTTTTCAAAAAGCTGGTCATAGGATATCTTGCTCTCGGGGCTGAACGTCGAGCGCAGGTGGTCGAGAAATTCGGGGACCACAACGAACAAAGCCGGCTTGTTGGCCTGATACCGGTAATTGACGATAGCCGCGGCCAGGTGGGTCTTACCGCAGCCGGTTTCACCCATGAAAACTACCCAACCTTCGGGCGACTTGGCGAATTCAAAAGCCAGCTGGTACGCCGACTCCAGGTTTTCGCGCTGCTCCAGAGGCAGGTTAACCCGTCTCTGGTCAAAATTATCAAAAGTCATGCTTTTCTGGAGCTCAAATTCCGGTCCCCAGGTATAATTGAAAGACACGGGCTGCTTCTCTTCAAGCACGCATACTTTGCTCAATTCGGGGTCGGTCAGGCGGGTCTGCAGCCTGTCGTCCAGGTGCTCCAGGGCAACAATGGGCACAATCACCGTTGGCAGCTTGCTGTTATAGCGGTATGTCAGCAGCTGGTCAAGCTTTTCCCTGGCCCACGCGGTGCTGGCCTGAAGGCCAAAGTCGTCCAGAATTAAGAGCGGGGCGTTTCGTACCTGGTCGAAAAACTCATCGTAGGGGATTTCGCTGCCGGGGCTGAATGTGGCACGCAGGTGGTCCAGAAGGTCGGGTGTGGCGATGTAGAAAGCGGGAAAACCGTGGCTGATGCGCTCATTGGCAAGGGCCGCTGCCAGGTGCGTTTTGCCGCTCCCGCTGGGGCCAACGAGGACAAGCCATCCCTTCGGGTCAGCGGCGAACGCTTTTATCGTCTCGTAGACCTGCTGGAACTGTGCCTGGTTCTTCGGGTTACCGCTTCTCCCCTGCGGCTCCAGGTTCTGGAAAGTGAACTGGGCGAGCGTTCCCAGGTTGCTGTACCGCTTCAGGCGGGCCAGGCGCTCATCATCAAGCTCTTTTTTCACGCACCGGCAGGGCACCACCCGGGTGAAATCCGGCTTTCCGGAAGGCAAAAAGGGATGGACCACCCCGGCGCCCTTGCATATGGGACAGTTGGCGCTTGGAGAAGGGGTTTCTTCAGCGTCGGACCATGTGTCCGTATTTTCCCTTGATGTATTTGTCCGGGTCTGTCTTAGAAACTCGCTGATATGCTCCATCAGTCTTTCCTTCGGTCGACCATCGTTCCAGAATGCGCATAATATAGCGGATGTTCCGCTTGTTGAGTGCCACCGCCTCCTTGACGGCGTCTCTGAGCCAGCTCTCAGGGTACAGTTTCTCCGCCTCTTTTAGCTCGTCGGCGATTAGCGGCGTCAGCATGCCGATGTTCTGCTCATACAGCGTGAAGATGTCCGGCGGCTCTTCCGTCTCCACGTAAGTCTTCTCGGCGGCCTTGAGTCCGCTTATTTTAAGCTCGCCGCTTTCGATTCTGGCGGCTATCTTTCGGTCGGCTTCGGTGTTCAG
>JAUWLN010000128.1 GCA_030613665.1 Dehalococcoidia bacterium | reverse complement strand
GGCCTCTAAAGTGTTCGTTACTTCAAAGGCCCACTTTTGCTGACTACATACATAAATGGCTTTGTTACCATCTTTGTGCTCCTTGCAAATTATTTCCTCTTCTGAGCAGCGTTTCAGCCACGAATACGGCCGAATACATGTATATAGTCGATCCAGTATAGAGATATATTGTAATGAAAGACAAGTCACCAATTTGCTAACAATTTTGCTAACGAACTTTTCACTACTATAAATGGCAAGGTGGTCCTTCCCAGGGCCTTAGAGCTCGGTTCTACCGGAAAATCGTCAGAATAGTAAGTATCGCGAGTATGGCAAACAGCACTCCTACAAATTTCCCCATAGACTGACGGTTTACTCTATTTGATAACAGGACGCCAACCTGTGCACCCAGAACGACGCCTGGTATCGTAAATATAAGAAGAGAAAGAACACGGCTGAAAATGGCTATATCACCCTCGCTAATCAAGAAATACGTGTGAGCGCACACACCAATTATGGCACTCATTGCGACAAGGAATACTGACGTACCTGATGCAGCAGGGACTGGCATTTTCATCCTTCGAAGGAAATTCAATTCATTTACCTCTCCAAGCCCGGCTGATATCATACCAACTAATAACCCACCCAGCAGAGTTGTTGCTTTCACCATCTTGCCTGGCACAAGCTTTTCAGTAACGGTGCTGACACCGGTGCAGCGAGGATCTTTCGGCAGACACTCCTTCCCTTTCAGTAAGAATTGATACGCCAGATATAGGATTAGTAATGCCAGCATAATCTTCAGAATAAAAACAGGAAACAATCTTCCCAATACGACTCCGACTATGGTTGCTGGAATAGTGAGTATAATAAGTTGTTTTACGATGTCAAAATGAATTACCTTCTTCCGCCAGTAACCTATTACGCCAGAAGAGAAACCGAACACCTCGATGGCAAGTCCCGCCCCCAGTGATAGAAGAGGGTCCAGCCTTAAAACAAGCATGAAAAACGGTGCGAACATAACTGCTCCACCAATACCGGCTGACATGGCAATAGTCGCAATAACTACGGCCACGGGAAACATAAACCAGAGGTTTATATCTATCATAATAACCTCCCGACGGTAGCTATTTCGACAATAGCTCGTCCAGCTTCGACTGGTTAAAGCCTGCTACGACTTGCCTGTCTGCCATTAATTACCTCCTTGACGAGCATGTGGTTATTATTCAGCAAGGTATATGCTTATCTCAGCGCTGTTACCAGGGTTCTACCTCGATCAATGTCTTAATATGTTGCGGGTCAGTCACAGTAAAAATCCGATTAGAGTCTCTCAGTTTGAAACGGTGTGTAATCATTTCTTTAAGCAGGCCACCAAACCTCGAGTTTATCGCGGATATATCTTTAAGAGCCGCCTCGAAATGGCTACGGTTTGAGTTCACACTGCCCACCACTACCTGATTGTAGCGTACTATTTGGCGCACGAGCTGGGCTGCATCTACTTGCAAAAAAAGTTCTTCACGGGGTATTCCGGTCATGACATAAATGCTGCTGCGCGACATATAGCTAATCAGCTCTATTGCGGTAGACGCAGCTCCGGATGCCTCAAATATTATGTCCAGGTTACCGGTTGGGGTGCAACAGAAATCCACGATCTCCTTCGGTTTCTTGCCACGGGCATCTAAATAATTAGCACCCATTTGTTTTACAAGATGGACCTTCGGGCTGTCTTCAGGTACAATATCGGCGACAAAAGTATACACTTCGGCAAGCCTTAGTAACGCTGACGCCAGAATTCCCAATGGCCCCGCTCCTACCACCAGAGCCGTCTTGCATCTGCCCCAGTCAGGAGAGGAAAAAGTATGGTCGGGATGCTCGCAGGTCCAAGGGAGCCGTGACTGGATAACTCTTATCTGTTCTATCCCTTTTTCAGCAATGCTCAGCGGCTCGGTAAATATTGCAAGTTTTACCAAATCAGCCGGAACCTTAACAACATACTGTTCTCGGTCAACCACGAACTCAGTAAAGAAACCGTCTAGCTTGTGAATGCCCCGCTCTGTATAAAGGCCGGTCATACACATATCGCTCTGGTTATGCAGGCATGGATGACAGATGCCGCAGCCTCGCCGTACGGTCATAACAACCGTATCACCCGGGGCCACTGACGTTACACTTCTTCCCACATCCTCTACCACCCCCACCATTTCGTGTCCCATAACGATCTCATTTCGGCCCTCAGCCGTGTCCTGCAAGTTGTGCTTTATCATGTTGTAGTCGGTGCCGTCTACCCCCGCCTCTTTGACTCTCACCAGCACCTCGTCTGGCCGGCTTAGCTTGGGTTTAGGGAGATCAAATGCATGCGCTCCCGGCTTCCCCTTCATCATTACGATAGCTTTCATTTCGAACTACCCCCAATGTCTATCACATGTTGAGTCTAAGACTCTTCAAGGTTA
Organism: Dehalococcoidia bacterium; assembly: GCA_030613665.1. Taxonomy (GTDB): domain Bacteria; phylum Chloroflexota; class Dehalococcoidia; order Dehalococcoidales; family RBG-16-60-22; genus E44-bin89. The sequence goes on along the minus strand of JAUWLN010000128.1, from coordinate 2,316 downwards.
CTTAGCGTGTACTGTACTAGTTCTGAAAGGGCGGGGTGAATGTGAATTCCCTGTCCGAGTTCTTCCATGCCCCCACCCGACGTCATCGCGTTTACCACTTCTTGAATGAGTTCGGGGGCGTACGGCCCTATGATATGAAACCCAAGTATTTTGCTACTGCCCTTTTCTACTATGGCCATAGCATAACCCTGTTTTTCCATCATGGCCTCGCCCTTGGCAATATCGAAATATTTCCACCTGCCGATGAGGAGGTCGTGACCTTCCCTGGCTTTCGCCTCAGTCAGGCCTACAGATGCAATCTGAGGGTGCGAGTACACCGCATGAGGAACAGCGCTGTAGTCAACCTTAATGTCCGTACCGTAGAAGGCATTCTGGGCGACTATTTCGGCTTCCCTGTTGGCCATGTGCCGGAACATCTGCTGGCCATTGGCATCCCCAAAGGCAAAAATGCCCTTCCGATTTGTCTCCAGGTACTCGTTGACTTTGATGAAACCTCTCTTGTCTGTCTCCACGCCGGTATTGTCTACTTTTAATATATCTGCATTAGACCTTCTACCCACCGCCATCATAATTCTTTGTGCCGCAAATTCTCTTCGTTTGCCGGTATTGGTATCCTTGGTAACAACTACAACGCCATGGTCGCCCCCTTTTACTTCCTCAGCTAAGGTGTCTGTGTGTACTCCCATGCGCCCACTTAACTCACTCTTCAGAAGAGCAGAGATTTCCGGTTCCTCGGAAAGAACCAGCCTGTCAGACATTTCAAGAATGGTAACCTCAGTGCCCATGGCGGCAAAGAAATGCCCGAATTCGACGGCGACATATCCGCCGCCGATGATTATCAGGCTGTCCGGCCTTTCCTTCAGTTCCAGCGCCGATTCGTTAGTGAGGTAGTCCACATTTTCCAAGCCCTTAATCGGAGGCACAAGAACTCGAGACCCGGAGGCAATGAAAATCCTTTCCCCCTTTAATTTCTCTCCGTTGACCTCAAGCAGGTAATCACCCACGAAATATCCTTCACCTTCATAGAAATCCAGGTTTTTGGACTGTCTGATACCTTCTCTAATGTGAAGCTGGTCTTCCTGCCTACTCTTCCTCATTCGCTCCATGATAGAGAGGAAGTTTATATTTTTAACCTCGGCTTCGATACCCAGCTTCCTGGCTTCCTCAATTTCTACAATTCGGTCGGCTGTGTAAATCAGCATTTTGGATGGGATACAACCCCAGTTGAGACAGGTCCCGCCAACCAATGGCCCCTTGTCTATAAGCGCTACTTTTAGACCTTGCCCTGCCGCTTCATCTGAAATAATTGCCCCAGCCCCCGAGCCGATGACTATAACGTCGTAGTTCTTCATCACTGATAATCTCCTCTATTCCCGTGTTTAATCGCCTCTGTTAGTTCCAGTCCTGTAATAATAACTGCTAAATGAGTAAGAGCCTGCGGGAAATTGCCTAAAGCCTCTCCGGAAACGGGATCGACCATTTCAGAAAGAAGCCCCAGATGATTGCCATAGCCGAGCAGCCTCTCGTAAAGCTCAACGGCGTCCTCTACTTTTCCCAATCTGATTAAGTTGCGGACCAGCCAGAATGTACACCATAGAAATGCTCCTTCGGAACCTTTGAGGCCATCGTCTGTCTCATCAGTTCTGTACCTCCTTAAGAGACCGTTCCAGCTGAGCTCTTCAGCAACATGGTTGATAGTAGATTCGATCCGTTTATCAGAGACGGGCAAGAAGCCAAAGAGAGGTAATAATAGAGCGCTGGCGTCCAGAGCTTCCGTATCATAGTGCTGGGTGAAAGCCCCTTTCTCTGAGTTCCAGCCTTTAATCAGAATATCGTTGCGTATCTGCTCCGCAGCCTTCTGCCAGCACCCAAGTTTTTCGTTACGACCCAGACTTTTGGCCAGTTTTATGCCTCTGTCCACAGCAACCCAGCACATGACCTTGGAGTGAACGAAATGAAATGGCCCTCCTCTTACCTCCCAGATGCCGCTATCCGGCTCTTGCCATAGCTCGCAGGCAGCATCAACAAATGTCTCCAGTAGTCTCCAATCATTATTACCGATATAACCACCGATTGCTACGTAGTTATATGCTGCTTCAAGGACTTCACCAAAAATATCCAACTGGCGCTGGCTATAGGCAGCATTGCCGATCCGTACCGGTCGGGAATCACGGTAGCCTTCCAGATGATCGAGCGTTCGCTCGTCAGGGGGATCTCCAGAATCAATATTATATAGAATTTGTGCTTTAGGGCCACACCTGTCGCATACGTTGAGCAACCATTTCATGAAGCTGACCGCTTCTTCCTTATGACCCA
>JAUWLN010000050.1 GCA_030613665.1 Dehalococcoidia bacterium | reverse complement strand
TAGACTTCAACCTGCCGCCCCGTTTTGACGTTAACTATATCGGGGAGGACGGGCATGAGCACCCGGTGGTCATGATCCACCGCACCGTGCTCGGCAGCATGGAACGCTTCCTGGCCACCCTGCTGGAACATTATGGAGGCAACTTCCCGGACTGGCTGGCACCGGTTCAGGTAATGGTAATCCCGGTGGCCGACCGCCACGCCGATTATGCATACCAGATTAAAAGCGAACTCATGGATGAGGGTATCCGTGTGGAGGTTGATGCCCGGGCGGAAAGAATCAACCTCAAGATTCGCCAGGCACAGCTGGAAAAAATACCCTACATGCTGGTGGTGGGCGATAAGGAAGTGGAGACCAATACCGTATCCGTTCGCCGGCGCAGTGGGGAACAGACCGCCGCCCAGCCCCTGGCACACTTCAAGGAATCTGTTAAATCATCTGTTGCCAGCCGGGCGAGGGATAGTGAGCGCAGCGGCGGTAAGGCAAGTTAACGGGATAAATTAATGCCTTTTTTTCCTGAAGTTGATAATTGATTAATAATATGATATATTTTTCAACGTATAATAGCTGTGCTTGAAGGAGGTTGATAAGGACATAATTAAACAACTGCGCATAAATCAGATGATCAGAGCTCAGGAAGTTCGTCTTGTGGGGGAAAAGGGAGAGCAGTTAGGAATTATGCCCTTGAGTCAGGCACAGGAGACCGCCAGAAAGCACGACCTTGACCTGGTAGAAGTTGCCCCAGCCGCCGCTCCCCCGGTATGTCGCCTGCTGGACTATGGCAAGTACAAATATCAGCAGGCCAAAAAAGAACAGGAAATGAGAAAAAGCCAGAAAATCTCTCTGCTCAGAGAGATACGGCTTCGACCGAAGATTGGCAACCATGATTTCGAGGCTAAATCCAGGACAGCGCGAAAACTGCTGGCTGACGGCGACAAAGTAAAGGTAACCGTGTTGTTCCGGGGGCGTGAGATAACTCATCCGGAATTGGGTCATAAACTGCTACAGCGGATGACAGAAACACTTAATGAGAGCGCCTCCATGGAGAGACAGCCCATCATAGAAGGAAAGCGTATGAATATCATCCTGACACCGGTTACCAAAGCGAAAGTCAAAGAAGAGATAAAGGAAAATCAAGATGCCAAAGATGAAAACGCATAAAGGCGCGAAAAGTCGCTTTCATATTACCGGCACCGGTAAAATCATGCGGGTCAAGGGCCCGAAAAGCCACCTGCGAAGGCGCAAGGCCAAGCGGGTCAAGCAGCTCTTCGACGGTAAAATCGAGCTGCATGCCGCTGACCGAACCAGGATTAAAAGACTGATTCCCCACGGGGTTGACTAGATAGGAGGGCTGTTCCTTGCCAAGAGTGAAGAGAGGGGTTACCACCCACCGCCGGCACAAAAAGATACTTGCCATGACCAAGGGGCAGAGGGCATCCCGGCATACCCTCTACCGCCGTGCCCACGAGTCGATGCTGAAGTCGTTGAGCTATGCTTACCAGCACCGCCGCGAGCGAAAAGGCGACATGAGAAAGCTGTGGATTCTGCGGGTTAACGCCGCCAGCCGTGCCCATGGCTTGAAGTACGGGCAGTTTATGAACCTGCTGAAGAGGTCCGGCATCGGCATAAACCGGAAGATGCTGGCCGAAATGGCAGTAAGAGAGCCAGAGGCTTTCCGCAGTCTGGTCAACACCGTACAAGAGAAGGCACAGGGCTAACACGAAACAACGGTATTTGCCACGCCTCGTTTGTTTCTTCTTCCATATCGAGAGAAAGACCGCAGCAGGAAAATGATACAGCAGCTTGACGAACTGAAGACAAAGGCACTCCAGGAACTGGGCACGATACAGGACGAGAAAGAGCTGGAATCATGGCGGGTCCGTTACCTGGGGAAGAAAAGTCTCCTGACCTCAACCCTGCGCAGCCTGGCCACATTGCCTATCGAAGAGAGAAAATCAGCCGGCACCCGGGCCAACCAGCTCAAGACGGAACTGGAAAACGGCCTGCAAGAGAAAGAGCAGGCGCTGCGAGAGGCGCAATTTACCTCCGGGACACAGCAGGAAATCCTTGATATTACCCTGCCCGGGCGCCCCCTGCCGACCGGGCGTCTGCACCCCATCACACAGACCCTGAATGAAATTTGCGACATCTTTGCCTCCATGGGCTTTCAGATATCCGAAGGGCCGGACGTGGAGTGGGATTACTATAACTTCGAGGCCCTGAATATTCCCGACGAACACCCCTCCCGCGATACCCTGTCGACCTGCTGGGTAGAGCCGAAGGCCGAGAGCGGTGAGTACAATATGCTCCTCCGCACCCATACCACAGCGGTAACCGCGCGCGTCATCGAGAAAATGGAACCGCCGATACGGGTAATTGGGCTGGGCAAGGTCTATCGCTACGAGGCCACGGACGCCACCCACCTCCCCATGTTCCACCAGATTGACGGCCTGGCCGTGGACAAAGGCATTACCCTGGCCGACCTCAAGGGAACGCTTTACGAGTTCGCCCGCCGCTTTTTCGGGGAGGATAGAAAGGTCCGCTTCCGCTGCGATTTCTTCCCCTTCGTTGAGCCCGGTGTTGAGATGGCCATCGAGTGCCTGGCCTGCAACGGCAAAGGATGCCGACTTTGCGGGTACAGCGGCTGGATTGAAATACTCGGCGCCGGCATGACCCACCCCGAAGTGCTGAAGCGGGGCGATATCGACCCCGACAAATATGGCAGCTTTGCCTTCGGCATCGGCATCGAGCGACTGCCCATGCTGCGCTACGGCATTGACGATATCAGGCTTTTTTACGGCAACGACCTGAGATTCTTAAGACAGTTTTAGCATCAGAAAATGAAAGTTCCGTTTAAGTGGCTCAAGGAGTTCGTTGACATCGCCCTGCCGCCGAACGAGGTGGCGGACAGGCTGACCATGGCCGGGACTGAGGCCAAGGGAGTACAGGCGATTGACGGCAAATGGGACAATATTGTGGTCGGCCGGATTGAAGCGGTCAACCCTCACCCCAACGCCGACCGTCTCCGCCTGCCCACGATTGACCTCGGCACCGGGCAGCAGGTCGTGGTCTGCGGTGCGCCGAACCTCAACGTCGGCGATAAGATAGCTTTTGCCCGCGTCGGCGCCGAGCTCATTGACGGGCACACCGGCCAGACAGCCATACTGAAGCCGGCCAAAATCCGCGATGTAGAGTCGAGCGGCATGGTATGCTCGGAAAAAGAACTGGGCCTATCGGATAATCATACTGAAATACTGGTACTGCCCGCCGATGCGCCGCTGGGCATGCCCCTGGCCGACTACCTCGGAGACGCTATCCTTGACCTTGATGTAACGCCCAACCGGCCGGACTGCCTCTGTGTGAGCGGCATTGCCCACGAAGCGGCAGCACTAACCGGGCAAGAATTCCACGAACCAGACCTGAGCTACGAAGAAGCCGGCCCGCCGATTGACCAGCAAATCGCCGTGGAAATCATTGATGCCGACCTCTGCCCCAGGTACTGCGCCAGCCTGATTACCGGGGTTAAAATCGGCCAATCACCACAATGGATGCAGCAGCGATTGTTGGCCTGCGGCATGCGCCCGATAAATAACATCGTTGATATTACCAATTATGTTATGCTCGAGCTGGGGCAGCCCCTGCATGCCTTTGACTACGAGTTAATAAGAGGCCAGAAAATCATCGTCCGCCGGGCGGATGAAGGTGAAACCATCACCAGCCTGGACGGAGCGGAACGCAAGCTCTCCGGCAACACACTAGTCATCGCCGATACCGAGCGGGCGGTGGCCATCGCCGGGGTGATGGGCGGCGCCAACAGTGAGGTCGCCGAAGGCACGACCTCAATACTGCTGGAGGCAGCCAATTTCAATCCGGCCAGCATTCATTACACCGGCCATAACCTATCCCTGCCCAGTGAAGCCTGCATGCGTTTCGAGCGGGGTATCCGCCCCGAGCTGACAATGCCGGCCTTGAAGCGGGCCACGCAGTTGATAATACAGCTTGGCGGCGGCCAGGCTGCCAGAGGCGTAGCGGATGCCTACCCGGGTAAACGTGAGCCGGAGCCAATCACGATTTCCACCGAACGGTCGAAGCAAGTCCTCGGGGTGGAATTCACCCGCGACCAGATAACAGACACCCTGACTGCACTGGGGTTTGAATGCCAGCCCGGTGCTTCAAATACCGAGGTAAAAGTGACCGCTCCCTACTGGCGCAGCGATATCGCACGGGAAGTCGACCTCATTGAAGAGGTCGCCCGCATTATCGGCTACGATAAAATCCCGACCACCATGCTGAGCGAGTCGATACCGCCACACGACCCGGCGCTTATGCTCAACCTGGAGAGGAAGATACGGGACACCCTGGTCGGCTATGGTTTCCAGGAGACGATAACCTACTCTCTTAACAGCCTGGAAATGCTGTGCCGGCTCAAGCCGCAGACGCGGAAACTTGAACCGATGCCAGCCCGCCTGGCCAATCCCATGACCGCAGAGCAGGAATATCTGCGCCCCACTCTGCGGGCCAACCTGCTGGCAACCCTGGTCTCCAACCGGAGGCATGAAGAGGTCGGCATACGGCTTTTCGAACTGGGTAAGATATACTTGCCAAAGAAAAATGAGCTGCCCGACGAGCCTGAGATGCTGTGCGGCCTGCTCAGCGGCTCCAGGAATGACATATCCTGGCTCGGTGATGGCGGTCAATTGAATTTCTTTGACGCCAAAGCGGTGCTGGAGGGGTTGTTCGGGAAACTGGGCCTTTCCGCCAGCTTCAACCCGGGTGGTGATGAAAGCTTTCATCCGACACATCAGGCAGCCGTTGCCATTGGCGGCAAAGAGGTTGGAGTCGTCGGGGAGCTGCACCCCAAGGTAACCGCCGCCTTCGACCTTGCCGAAGCGGTCTATCTCTTTGAGCTCAACGTGACGGAACTGCTGCCCTTGATTACCGTGCACCGCCTGTTCCAGCCGATACCGCGCTTTCCGGCCACGGTCAGGGACATTGCCTTGATTACCGATGCCAGCGTCAGCCACCAGCAGGCGGTTGATATAATCCGGAGCTTCTCACTGGTAAAAGACGTGACCATATTCGACGTATACTCCGGGAAGCAGGTGCCCACAGAAAAGAAGTCGCTCGCCTACCGCATCACCTACCAGTCGCCAACCCACACCCTTACCGACGAAGAAGCGAACAAAGTCCAGGAGCAAATCTTAAAGAAACTTCATCAGCAGCTGGGCGCCACCCTGCGCGGCTAGTCTTCAGGTTCCGACTTCTTGCCTTTTTCTTTGAGCTTTAACGTCCTCTTGACCAGCTTTTTCTCGTGGTCGTAGCTGATGACCCGCTGCAGCATGATTTTTTGCGTCTGCACCGGCCCGGCGCCATGCCAGGTGCCCACCCCGTGCAGCCCCGCCGTCCAGTTTTGCAGGAGTTTGGTCACCTTCATGATGTTCTCGGTCGGCTCATCAGAGCCAAAGGAGTAAAACTCTTCCACGTAGTCCTTGACCTCGGGGTTTTTGAGCTCTTTCAACGATGGAAGGGTAACGATAAGCCCCCCACCGATGTCGCCGGCCAGTGCCATCATCCGCCAGAAGGCGTTGCAGACATTCAACTTGGCCACGTTGCCCATCAGCTCGTCGGGCAGGAAAACGCCCGAGCCGGGAGGCTCCTCCGTGCCGCGGCGCGCCGCCTCCAGGCCGCAGGCCCGGCTCGTCTCCCGCAACACCACCATCTCCGCCAGCTGCTCGTTGATGTGCGCCGCCTTTTCCAGCCCTTTATATTCCTGAATCAGCCTTGAAGCGCCGATAATCTGGTTCATGAAGCCCACCTTGCACGTCCCGCCACAGGTCATGCGGTGCGTCCGGGCAAAGCGAGCTACAATCTTGCCGGAATATTTGTATTCGCCGCAGTGGAAAACGCGCTCCCAGGGCACGAAGACGTTGTCGAAGACGACCATCGAGGTCTCACGCTGGCCGTAGACAGGATTGCCCAGCTCTTCAAGGTCTTCAGCCTGCTCTCTCTCCGCCGAGTAAGGCGTGTACTGGCAGACGAAGGTTATGCCTTTGGCGTCAACCGGCGTGGCAAAGGCGACCGCGTATTCTTCTTCGCCTTCAAAGTGGGCGCCTTGGGGTAGCACCACCAATTCATGGCTGGCGTAGGCGCCGCTGATATTGATTTTGGCCCCCCGCACCACAATGCCGTCTTTGTTCTTATCCACCATTTTCAGGGACAGGTACGGGTCGGGCCATTCCAGTGTCTTCTTATTCCGCTCGCCTCTTGGTTCGGTGAGAGCGCCGGCCGCAGATAAGTCCTGGCGCTGCACCATCTTCAGGTATTCCAGAAATCGCGGGTGATAACCGGTGCCGAGGTCGCGGTCCATCTCCCAGGTGGTGCTGGCCAGAGCATGAAAGGCGTCATAGCCAACGCAGCGGTAGATGCACGTCCCGAGCATCTCGGCGGTGAACGTCCCCGCCTCGGCTTTCTTAACCAGGTCGTCAACGCTGGCGCTCACGTGGGTATAGCGATTAACGACCTCACCAATGAGGGGGGAGTAACAGGACATGATATCCCTGTATTTGGGGTCAAGCGCCCAGGCGTAGCTGGCCTTGTTCGCCTCCACGACGGTGCGGGTGTTTTTATTCTCCAGGACACTGGTCACCCTTTTACCGTTCATGAAAACGCGCGGCTTGAGTTTTTTCAGGCTCTCTTCAAACTGTTCCGGCGTCATCAGCGCCATTTTGCATCACCTTACTTTCTAATCTGTACCAGCTCTTTTACTTTGTCTACGGCCTCGGTGACGGCAATCATCACCGCCTCTTTTTCCGCGCGCCACTTCACCTCAACGTTACCGTTTTGCAGCGTGCGCGGGCCGACCGTCACCCTCAACGGTATCCCCAGCAGGTCGGCATCGTTGAACTTCACGCCGGGCGACTCTTCACGGTCGTCAAAGAGCACCTCAAGGCCAGCCGACTGCATTTCTTCGTACAGCTTTCCGGCTACCTCAGCCACGTTTGTATCCTCGCGGTAGAGAGGGCAGAGGTAGACCTGGTAGGGCGCGATGGACAGCGGCCAGATGATGCCTTTATCATCGTGATAATACTCGACGACCGCCGCCAGCAGTCGCCCCAGCCCGATGCCGTAGCAGCCCATGATAATCGGTCGCGACTCACCTTTTTCATTGATGAAGTTGGCGCCGAGCGCGTTGCCGAGAAAAGTACCCAGCTTGAACACGTGCCCGATTTCAATCCCCTGCATCGATTTCAACGTGCCGTTACACATGGGGCAGCCATCACCGTCTCTGGCCTGAGCGATATCGGCCACGATGTCCGCTTTGAAGTCGCGGGGGTAGTTAACGTTTTTAATATGCACATCGGGTTTGTTGCCGCCGGCGACGAAGTTGATGCCCTCGGTCACGGAGTCGTCAGCCACAATTTTTATACCTTTCAGGCCCATCGGCGAGGCGTAGCCGGCGGCGATGCCCGCCTGACTGACTTCGTCCTCGGTAGCGAGGTGCAGGTCGGCACACTTTAACAACCTTTGCAGCTTCACCTCGTTGACATCAAGGTCGCCCCGTATCATGGCGAAGACAAGCTGTCCATCGGCGACGTAGAACACCGCCTTCAGGGTGTGGTCCTTGGGCACATTCAAGAAATTAGCCAGCTCCTCAATGGTCTTCGTGCCGGGCGTGGCCACTTCCTCTGTCGGCAGCGGCTTTTCCGGCCCAATCTTCTTTTTTACGCTGACCGCCTTCTCGGCGTTGGCGGCATACTGGCACTTTTCACAGCAGATGACCCCGTCCTCGCCGTTTTCGGCGATGAGCATGAACTCGTGGGAGTCCTTGCCGCCGATGGCGCCGCTGTCCGCCTCGACGAACAGCGCGGGCAGGGCACAGCGTTCGTAGATATTTTTGTAGGCCTGCACCATCTTCCGGTAGCTCACGTCCAGCCTATTCTCGTCAACGTCGAAGCTGTAGAGGTCCTTCATGATGAACTCGCGTACCCTTATCAACCCGCCGCGGGGTCGCGGCTCGTCGCGGAACTTCTTTTGAATCTGGTAGAGCAGTTTGGGCAGGTCACGGTAGCTCTGCACGTGGTGGCTGACCATCTGGGTGAGCACCTCTTCGTGGGTGGGGCCCAGGACCAGGGTGCGCTCCCGTCGGTCGAGCAGGGTGAAAAGCCCCTTGCCGAAGGACTGGTCTCTCCCCGTCTGCTGCCAGAGCTCGACGGGCTGGAGCACGGGCATGGCCAGCTCCTGACCGCCGGCGTTGTCCATCTCCTCGCGGATGATGTTCTCAATCTTTTTGAGCACCCGCCACCCCAGCGGCATGTAGGAGTAGACTCCCGCCGCTACCTGCATTATCATCCCCGCCCGCAACAGTAGCTGGTGGCTGGGTGTGTCCGCTTCCGACGGTATCTCCCGCTGTGTCTTGCCGAATAATTCAGATAGGCGCATTAGCTAAAACTCCAGTATATTTATATTAATTCTCACCAACCTTTTCCAGTTCCAGAAGTGACACTCTGCATTACTTCCCGTGGCATACTTGAATGTTCCCAATATTTAGTTATATAAGGTGGATCAGCTTTCTTATCAATTTCAAAAGACCATGCACCGAATATCGTGCGAATACACTTTAATCTACCAAATTCCCAAGGAATCAGTAACCAAAGTAATAGTTCGCGCTTGCTGAAATATTTAATGCTCACATTAGCTTGAAATCCAGCTTTATTAATAATAATCTCTTTATCCCAATCAATTAATCTGTCCCATTGATTCAGTTCAATATTTGTCCCTATGTAAATCGGGATAATAGCTTTGCGCTCAGCAAGAATTTCACTTTGATGATACTTTAGAAGGTCATGGATCTTTGCTTCAATAAACGAGGGCTTGCCTCTTTCTGGGAATATACTTAAATCAACCTCATATACCAAGCCATATGCGTGATTTCTAGAACGATTTTCTAATTCAATATCTATATAAAATGAAAAACCTTCTCTAAGTTCAGAACCCATTCTAACTACTCTAATTCTTTCAGGCCATTTCAGTTCTAAATCTGGCTCAATTTCCCTCAAATATCTTGCACGCTGAACTAAATAAGCAAGAATCGCGGCTATAGCAAGAATTCCAGTAGTAATTATGCTAAATATGTTGAATTCCATTTTACTAAAGAATAATTATCCTAGTTAATTATCTCCTCCACTTCCCTCATCAGCGCCGTTACAAAATCTTTTTCCGCCACCGTCCCTACCTTCTTCCCCTTCCTGAAGATAACGCCCTTCCCTTTCCCGCAGGCGATGCCGACATCGGCGTCCTTAGCCTCGCCGGGGCCGTTGACCACGCAGCCCATCACCGCCACCTTTACCGGCTTATTTATCTTAATTAACTGTTCCTCCACTTCCTCCGCCAATTTTACTATATCAACTTCCGCCCGACCACAGGAGGGGCAGCTGACCAGCACCGGGCCGTGCTGGCGCAGGTCAAGGCTCTTCAAAATCTCGTAGCCGGCGATTACTTCCTCGCGGGGGTGGGCGGTCAATGAAACTCGTATGGTGTCGCCGATGCCCAGGTAAAGCAAAGTGCCGATGCCCACCGCGCTGCGGATGACGCCCCGCTTCGGCGTGCCCGCCTCGGTGACGCCCAGATGAATAGGATAGGGCATCTTTTTGGCAAGGCTCTCATTGGCCTCAACCATCGTCGGCACGTCAAACGCCTTCAACGATACCTTAATCAAATCGAAATCGAGGCTTTCCAGAAGCCTCATCTGCTCCAGAGCCGCCTCGACCATTCTTTCGGCAACGCTCAACTTCGGGTTTCCAGCATTCGGCAGGCTGCCGGCGTTCACCCCGATGCGGATGGGTATGCCTCTTTCTTTAGCCGCCAGGACAACCGCCTTCACCTTCTCCGCCTCAACGATATTGCCCGGGTTGAGACGCAGGCCGTCAGCGCCCGCCTCCAGCGCCATAAGCGCCAGTCTGTAATCAAAGTGGATATCGGCAATCAGGGGAATACCAATGCCCTTTTTTATGTCAGCTATCGCCCGGGCGGCCTCGGCATCGGGCACGGCCACCCGCACCAGCTCGCAGTCGACCTCCTCAAGCTCCTTAATCTGTTTTATGGTCGACCTTACGTCGCGGGTATCGGTGCTGGTCATCGACTGCACCACAATCGGTGCGCCGCCCCCTATCGCCACCCCACCGATTTTTATCTGTCTGGAAACACGCCTTTTCATCATGGCAGCAGACTCTCGCCGCTGACAATGCGGATTATATCCTGATAGGTAATCAAAACAAGAAAGGTAATCAGCATGGCAAAGCCGGCCATGTGAATCATCCCCTCAACTCGGGCCGACACACGTTTGCCACGCCGCACTGCCTCCAGAAGGACAAAGGCAATCCTCCCGCCGTCCAGTGCCGGCAGGGGAAGCAGGTTGATGATGGCCAGGTTGATGCTCAGAAAGGCAGCGAACTCCAGCAGTGGACTGAACCCTGCCTGGGCCACCTCGCCGGTAAGCTGCGCAATGCCCACCGGCCCGGCCAAAATTCTCGGCACGCTGCCAATAATCATGCTGATAATGCCGTTCTTGAACAGCACGAAGGTGTCAATGCATTCCCGCACGCCCATCGGTATCGCCTGCCAGAAAGGATAGCTCTGCCGGACAACCGTCGGCGAAACGGTTCTCACCGCGACGCCAATGGCTCCTTCCCCCTCCGGTGGCTGCCAGCGCGGTACTGCCCTGACTTCCTCAACAGTGTCGTCAGCATGCTGGATGAGCAGGCTAACGGCCTGTCCCAGGTTAAGCTGAATGCCACGCTGCACATCGCCGACGCTATTGACCTGCTTCCCGTTTATCTCAAGGATAGAGTCTCCGGCAGCGATTCCTGCCCTGGCCGCGGGTGAGTTCGCGGCCACCTCATCAACCTGCACCTGTCCGTAAACAATATTGTGCGGGACCATGAAGGCCACCGAGAAGAGCAGCAGAGGCAATAGCAGGTTCATCAGCGAGCCGGCGCTGAGTGTCAGCAGTCTGGCCGGGATGCTCTTGCTGGCGAGGCTTCCCGCCACCTTGGCGTCCTCTTCGCCGGCCATCTTGACAAAGCCGCCCAGCGGTATCGCATTCAACGAGTAAATGGTGCCGCCACGCTTGAACGAAAGCAGTCGGGGCGGAAAACCGATGC
>JAUWLN010000023.1 GCA_030613665.1 Dehalococcoidia bacterium | reverse complement strand
CTTTTCTCATATCCTTCTAAATCTAGCTTTGAGCAAATATCATTTCTATCCCCCCTTTACTGCTCATTTGAAGCTAAAAATCCATCTTCTCACGCTTGACTCAATATAAATCAATCCTTCTTTCGGGGAGAGAGGGCTTTTTCCCCAAGTTTGTCCCCTCCTTTCCGTGTATATCAGTCACCACAAACACTGTAATTAAATTTGGGGCGTTTTTTCAGGGTAAGGGCTGCCCGCTCCCTTTCTCCTACTGGTGAGTCTGAACTAGGGGTGGGAAGGCAGAATTACCCTTGTGCTGTCTTTCCGTTGTTTATTTTCCCACAGGAACTAGGTTTTGAGCGCTTAAAACACGGTTTCCGTGCAACCTCTCGGCCAGTTTTTTCTTTGCAGAAGTGGATAACTTTCTGGGTGCCTTCGGTGGCTTAATTCTACTCTTAGGCAGTTCATATTCTTTACCACCAAAGCCATTATCCATTACCGGCTTCAAGCCCAGTTTGCCCTCAAGGTGTTTCTGCCAAGTCTTTTCATAGGTGAATATATATGCTACCTTTTCCTCTTTATTGAAATTTATAATGGTCTCTTGCTCGTAGTTAGTTAGCTTTCTTGGCATTACTATCTCCTTTCTATTGATTAACTTCTGCGTTGACAGATATGCTAAAGGGGAATGTTGTATTGCGACCATTGGATGTTGATACAGCAGGGAAGCCAGCAGGTGCTTATTGATGGTGGGCCCAGCCCGCGGTCAATAAGCCTGGAGCTGGGTCGGCAGATGCCCTTCTGGGACAGGACCATAGAGCTGGTTATTCTGACCCACCCCGACCAGGACCACCTCGCCGGCCTGGTTGAGGTACTGAAGCGCTACCGCGTGGAAAAGGTGCTCGACCCGAATCTCGACAGCGGTACGCCGTTATACGGGGAATGGCAGGGACTGGTCGCAGAAAAGGAGCTTGAAAGAATCACTGCCCGTGCCGGACAGCAGATTGCCCTGGGCGAGGCAACGCTCACAGTACTCCATCCACCGGAGGCTCTGTTAAAGGACACGGATGAAGACACCGACAATAATGGCGTGGTGCTGTGTCTGAAGACCGGTAACGTCAGTTTCATACTCGCCGCCGACATACGGCGTGAAGCGGAACTTCATCTCATCACCCGCCGGGCGGTATTAAAAAGCACCGTGCTGAAGGTCGCCCATCATGGCTCCGATACTTCCACCAGCCAGGAGTTCCTGTCCGCAGTCGACCCGCAGATTGCGGTGCTCTCCGTCGGCGCCGATAATAAATTCGGGCACCCGAACCCGGATGTCGTGACAAGGCTTGAGCAGCAGATCGGTGCCGATAATATCTACCGCACCGACCATCACGGCACGATACAGTTCACCACTGACGGAGAGAAGCTGTGGGTCAGAATACTAGGTGCAAGATAGCACAAACCCCCACATCACTTGCTAAGGACAATTCTGGCACTTGGAATAGCTATCAGCAAAGCAACGCCGATAAATATCCAGCCAGTCCATGCTGGCAGCCAGGTAGACAATAGTACGCCTATACCCACTCCAGCCAGAAACTTGGCGGTGACGTGCAGGGAGAAATAAGGCTCCGGCACCTGTCTGAACTTTGCCGCCTTGTTACCAAACCATCCCATTTTACTCACCTCTTTATATTGTTATAAAGACTCCTTATCATTATCTGCCCAGCCATCGCATTTTGTCCATTGCATCTCTGTTTCCAGACTGGCAGGATAAGAGCAAATAGGCTATAATTGGACGGATAAGCGGAGTGAGCAGTTAATGAAGTCCTTTTTCCGTGAACTAATAATAACCGCTGTACTTGCCCTGGTCGTTTTTTTCGGGTTGCGTTTCACCATTGACACCGTCATTATTGTCGGCATCAGCATGGAGCCAAGTTTTAACAGCGGGCAGCGTATCCTGATAAGCAAAGTCACCTATCGAATGCACGAGCCGGAGAGAGGTGATGTTATCGTCTTCAGGCCAACCAACAGCGAGAAGGGAGAGTTCATCAAGCGCATCATCGCCGTGCCCAATGACACGGTGGAGGTCAAAGACGATGCGGTCTATGTGAACGGCACGCGATTGAAAGAGCCTTATATCAACAACACGCCCAGCTACCACCTCGACAAGCAGAAGATACCGGCAGGCAATTATTTCGTTCTCGGTGACAACCGCAACCAGAGCAATGACTCACACAACGGCTGGGTGGTCCCGCGCCAGAACATCGTGGGCAAAGCCTGGCTTTCCATCTGGCCACCGCCGGAGTGGGGGCTGGTGCCAGAATACGCGCTGCACGAACAGCTGGCCAGCATTGTCAATGCATACGTGGCGAAATGTTACCTGTTATATAATATGTAGGCTGGTACTTCCTGGAGGCATGAATGGCCGGTAAAACCGAAGATATTTTTCAAAAATCGGGGGCACTGCTCAAGGGTCATTTCCTGCTCACCTCCGGGCTTCACTCCCCGGCTTACTGGGAGAAGTTCCGTATCCTGCAGTTTCCCGGCTATACCGAGCAACTCTGCCGAATGATTGCCGACCATTTTCGCCGCGAAAACGTGCAGGTCGTCGCCGGGCCAACCACCGGCGGCATCATCCTCGCCTTTGAGGTCGCCCGACAGCTGGGTGTCCGCGGCATCTTTGCCGAGAAAGAGGATGAGGAGAGAAATTTCCGCAGAGGTTTCAGTATAGACCCCGGAGAGCGGGTCCTCATCGTTGACGACATCCTGACCACAGGCAGCTCCGTCCACGAAGTTATCGCTGCCGTCAATAAACTGGGCGGCAACATCATCGGCATCGGCGTGCTGGTCGACCGCTCCGGGCAGGCCCCGGATTTTGGCTTTCCCCTCTTCAGCTGCCACCGCACCGCCACCGTTACCTATCGACCGGAAGAGTGTCCGCTTTGCGCCGCCGGGGTTCCGCTGGTAAAACCCGGCAGCAGCCAGCCGCCGGCCTGACGCCGGAAATATTCGGGGAGGTGCACCATGAATGTCGTTGCCCTCATCATTGTCATCATCACCGTCGCCGCGATTCTAGGTATTCTGCTTGTGTACTACACGACCCGGTATAGATATGAAAACAAATTCCGGCGCTGGCAGGAAGAGACGTGGCAGATGGTGGAAGAGGAGAGGGGAAAAGCGGTCCGCGATGCCGTAACACAGAGCCGGGCGGTGCTGGGGGGCAAGTTCACCGAACAGATGACACCCTACCTCCCCGAGTTCAAATACGACCCCACCGAAGCCCGCTTCATCGGCAGCCCCATCGACCTCATTGTTTTCCCGGGTCTTTCCAGAGGCGAGCCGGAGGAAATCGTCATCATGGAGATAAAGACAGGTCGCAGCGCCCAGCTTACCCCTCAGCAGCGGAAAATCCGCCAGCTCATCGAAGATGGCATGGTACGCTGGGAACTGCTGCAGAAGCCGGCAGAGGCCGAAACGTAATAGATTTTACTATCCCCGCCCGAACTCCCGTCGCAACTGATTGCTGCTTAGATGAATCAGCGTGGGCCGTCCGTGAGGGCAGGTGTGGGGCATGACGGTTTTCTCCAGCTGGCGCACCAGCGCCCGCATCTCTTCGTCGCTCAACGATTGCCTCGCCCGCACCGCGCCGCTGTGACAGGCAACGGAAATCGCAATCTTCTCCGCCCAGTCGTCCGCTCCCTCGCCCGAATCCAGCAGCTCCCGCAACACCCCGGACCAGTCGCCACCGCTCAGCGCCTGCGGCACCGACCGGACCAGATAGGTGCGGTCGCCAAACGGCTCCAGCGAAAAGCCGAAATCGACCAGTTCCTGGTGGTGCGACTTAAGCGTCGTTTCCTGCAGCAGTGTAACTTCAAAGGGTACCGGCTCGAGCAGGCCCTGTACCTCGATTTCACCCTTGGAGCGCTGCTCCCTGACCTGCTCGAAGACAACACGCTCGTGCGCCGCATGCTGGTCGATGAGGTACAGGCCATCGGGCCCCTCGGCCACAATATAGCTGCTCATAAGCTGGCCGAGCACCCTCAGCACGGGCAGCGCGGCCGTCAGCGGCCGGGCGACTTCGAACGCCTGGCCGACTGCGCCCCGGTTGACCGCAGCACTCGACCAGTCGATTTCCACCTGCGGCGAAGGATTGCTGTAGCCGACAGCCACCTCCTCAACTCGCGGCACCGGCGTCTGCGCAATCAATGTCTGCCGCACCGCCTTCTGAACGGCGGTGAACATCTGGCGCTCGTACTGGAACTTCACCTCGCTCTTGGTGGGGTGAATATTAACATCGACCTCTGACGGCGACAGTGAAATGGCGAGGACCGCCACCGGATGCTTTCCCTGCGGCAACAGCCCGTGATACGCCTCCTGCACCGCCCAGGCGAGGAGTCGACTGTTCACCCAGCGTCGATTTATGAAGAAACTGATATAATTTCGACCGGAGCGACTTACCGACGGCGAACCTATCATGCCGGCCACTTTGACCTGGGCCTCATCGTTCTCCGGCACTTCCAGCATGTGCCGGGCGATTTCCGTGCCGTACACCTCGACGATGGCGTCGATTAACCGACCCTTCCCCGCCGTGCCCAGTGTCTTTCTTCCCTCGAGGAACAGGGCGAAGCTGACCCCGGGATAAGCGAGTGCATACTGGCTGACCACATTGGCAATGTGACCGTTCTCGGTGGACACCGACTTGAGGAACTTCCGTCGCGCCGGCACGCTGCGGAAAAGGTCGCGCACGGTTACCGTCGTTCCTTGGGGTCGGGCCTGGCTCTTCCGCACCGATACCTCTCCCTCCTGAACACTGATATAGGTGCCGGTCACTTCGCCTGCGGCGCTGGTCAGGATGTCTATCTGGGCCACCGCGGCGATGCTGGGCAGGGCTTCCCCACGAAAACCGAGGGTGGCAATCGACCCCAGGTCGGCCATACTGCCTATCTTGCTCGTCGCGTAGCGCTCAAACGCCAGCGCCACCTCGTCCGACGTTATGCCGTTGCCGTTGTCCATGATACGGATGAGGCTGGTGCCGCCACCCCGCACCTCGACCGCAATCTGGCCTGCCCCGGCGTCCAGCGCGTTCTCCACCAGCTCCTTCACCACCGAGGCCGGCCGCTCTACCACCTCGCCGGCGGCAATCTGGGCAATGAGCTTTTTATCAAGAACTTTTATAGGCATTTCATCATTATTTTACACGTTTCCGTGTATTTTGTCAATATATTCTAATTATATTTATTCCGTTTTCTCCAGGTTGGCGAAGCTGAGCAGCAGTTTTTTCACTCCCTCCCCCTCAAAGGCCACCACCACCTCAACGTCGTCCTTGACCAGCTTGTAGCCCACCACCGTCCCCTCGCCGAACTGCGCATGCTGGACACGGTCGCCAAGACTCAGTTCAGGGAGTTCGGGTCGCGTCTCCACCATCCGGTTCCAGGAATACATGGCCGTGGCCAGGTCGCTGTCCTCACCCTGCCAGCGCTCGCCACCGGCTATCAGGTGCGACGGAATATCCTGCAGGAAGCGCGACGGCTGATTGACGGCGCTGCTGCCCATGAGGCTGCGACGGAAGGCACGCACCAGATAGACCTGTTTCCCGGCCCGCGTAATGCCGACGTAGCAGAGTCGCCTTTCCTCCTCCATCTGCCCGGCGTCGTCAAACGACCTTATATGGGGCAGGATGCCGTCCTCCATGCCAACGATGAACACCACCGAAAACTCCAGCCCCTTTGCCTGGTGCAGGGTTATCAGGGTGGCGGCGTCGACCTGCTCTTTGTAGCTGTCGATATCGGACACCAGCGTCACCCCTTCCAGAAAAGCGGCCAGACCTTCGGCCGACGGCATATCGCGGTACTCCCGGGCCACGGCGCGCAGCTCCAGGATATTCTCCCAGCGCTCCTCACCATCGGTCATATTCTGAACATATTCCCGGTAGCCAGAACGCTCCACAACATAGTCGAACAGTTCGACCAGGTTCATCTCCCTGTTTCTGGTGATGAAGTCTTCCATAATGGCGACAAAGCCGGTCAGCGCCCGCTGGGTACGGGCATTGAAAGCGGGGTGGTGCTCCCCGGAATCCTCTTTCTGCCCGGCCAGCAGCTTTATCGCCTGGTACTCGGCGATGCCGCGCGCCCGCGCCCACCGTGACAGCTCGGCGACCGTCCGCTGCCCGATGCCGCGCTGGGGCACATTGATGACACGCAGCAGGCTGACGCTGTCGCTCGGATTCTGGATGAGCCGCAGGTAGGCGACGATATCCTTGATTTCCCGTCGCTCATAGAAGCGCGTGCCCGCCACCAGCTGGTAGGGCACGCCGTAGCGGACAAATGCCTCCTCAAGGACGCGCGACTGGGCATTGGTGCGGTACATCACGGCACAGTCGCCCCGACTGAACTCTCCCCTGCCGACCAGTTCCTCGATTTCGCTGACGACGAACTGTGCTTCCTCCTGCTCGGTATAGGTCTCCACAATCTTGGGCAGCACCCCCGTCTCGTTTTCCGTCCACAGTCCCTTGGGCTTGCGCTGCTGGTTGGCCGAGATGACGTGGCTGGCCGTCTCCAGAATCAGCCGGGTGGAGCGGTAGTTCTGCTCCAGCAGGATTATCTTCGCTTCCGGGTAGTTTTTTTCAAAGTTAAGTATGTTCCTCAGATCGGCAAAGCGCCAGGAGTAAATCGACTGGTCCGGGTCGCCCACGACACACAGGTTGCGGTACTTGCCGGCCAGCTGTTTCATAAGCTCGTACTGGACGAGGTTGGTGTCCTGGAACTCGTCCACCTGAATGTGCAGGTACCGTGATTGATAGCGCGAGAGCACCGGCGCATTCTGCCCGAAAAGTTGCACCACCTTGAGCAGAAGGTCGTCAAAGTCGAGCGCGTTGCTCTCGGTGAGGAACTGCTGGTAGCGTTCATAGACGCGCTGGACGATTTCCTCGAAGTAGCTGTGGCGGTGTTTTAAATATTCTTCCGGCGTCCACATTCGACTTTTCGCCGCTGAAATCGCCGAGTGAATCGCCCGGGGGTTATGCTGCTTGGGGTCGAGGTCAAGCGCCTGAAGGCTGCGCTTGACCAGGCTCATCTGGTCCTCGGCGTCGTAGATGACGAAGCCGGGGTCAGCGCCGACGGCCTTGCCGTCACGGCGCAGGATTCGGGCACAGATGGCATGAAAGGTACCGACTGTGACCTGACCACGCATGCTCCAATTAAGAAGCGGAGCGGCAGGGTCTTTTTCGCTTTTACCAAATAACCTGCCCTCCATCGCCCGGGCCGCCTTGTTGGTGAAGGTGACCGCCATGATGCGGCGCGGGCTGACGCCACAGACCTTGATGAGATACGCAATGCGGTGGGTGATAACCCTTGTCTTGCCGCTCCCGGGTCCAGCCAGAATCAGCACCGGCCCACTTATGGTCTCAACGGCTTCTCGCTGCGCGGGGTTTAGTTCGGACAGAATGTCCATCCCTTGATTATAACATTTCACCCCGGCGCTTTTATACGCTACGGCGCGACCAGCAGCTTCACAGTTCGCCTTGATTTTACCCCTGCCATTCTATATACTTTTCAATATGCGGATGCGAACGGCAAGATGGCAATTAAATAACCGGAAATCCCTGTTTGTTCTCGCTGCGGTGCTGATGGCGGTTGCTTTCGGCGCCGTGGGCTGTGAAACGCTCTCTCCGCCCTCCTCATCGTCCGGTGCCAGCTCTCTGGCAGGCGGCATATTCAACCAGCAGAACACCGGCATCTGGGTCAGCGGAGAGGGGAAAATCAGCGTTATCCCGGATGTTGCCGTACTCAGCCTGGGCGTGGAGGTTCAGTCAAGCAGCGTGGCCGAGGCACAGAGCTATGCCGCCGCCACCATGACCGCCGTGGTCAACGAGCTGGACAACTTCGGCGTCGCCGAAAAGGATATCAAAACTTCCCAGTTCAGCATCACCCCGGTGCGAAGGTGGTCGGAAAAAGATGGCCGCGAAATCCTTATCGGCTACCGGGTGACCAACACGGTAACCGCCAGGGTGAGGAGTATTGACGATACCGGCGCCATTATCGACGCCGCGGCAAGGGCTGGCGGTGACTATATAGTAATCAGGAGCATCAGTTTCACCGTGGATGAGCCTTCGGCATACTATGAAGAGGCCCGGGAACTGGCCATGGCCGACGCCAAGGCTAAAGCCAAGCAGCTGGCAAAACTGGGCGACGTGAAGCTGGGCAAGCCAATTTTTATCAATGAGACTGGCGCCTATATGCCTGTGGCGCGTGAATTCTATGGGGAAGCGGCTATGCCGGCACTGGCAGCACCTTCCACCCCCATCAGCGCCGGGGAAACGGAAATCAGACTGTCCGTACAGGTCGTCTACAGCATAGAGTAGGCGTCCGGGCTGCGGCCAGAATCAGCCGGCTCTTGCTTTTTCAACGGCTGAAGTGCTACAATAAAGCTAATCCAGATTTTATGTTAAGAATAGGCCATGTTCACCGGAATAGTAGAAGAGATTGGTAAGTTAATCTCGGCATCGCCCACCAGGCTGACCATCGCCGCACCGAAAGTTGTTGACGGTATGAATCCGGGCGACAGCATCGCCGTCAACGGCGCCTGCCTGACCGTCACCGATTTTGACCGCGCTTCGTTCTCCGTCGATGTCATGCCGGAAACGTTGCAGCGCACCAATCTGGGGCTGCTCAAAGCCGGGGACGGCGTTAATCTGGAGCGACCGACGGCACTGGGCGGTAAGATGGGCGGACACCTGGTTCAGGGGCATATTGACGATACCGGTCGCATTATGGCACTGGAATGGGAAGGTGAGGCACTCCTTCTCCGGTTCGAGGCTCCGGCTGAAGTCCTGCGTTACGCCGTGCCCAAGGGATTTATCGCTGTAGATGGCATCAGCCTGACTATAACGGAAAAGGACAGCAGTTCATTACGTGTCTCCGTGGTTGAATATACGCGCCAGAATACCACCCTGGGCAGCCGGAAAAAAGGCGACGTGGTGAACCTGGAGGTGGATATCATCGCCAAGTACGTGGCGCAGTTCACCCAGCCGCAGACCGGCGGTCTGACCGCGGAATTTCTGATGGAGCACGGATTCACCATCGGATGACAAATCAGTGGAGTGAAAATGAGCACCGGTTTGGCCACGATTTCAGAAGCAATTGAAGACATCAAAGCCGGCAAGTGCCTCATCATAATCGACGATGAGGACCGGGAGAACGAGGGCGATCTGGCCATGGCGGCGGAGAAAATAACCGCCGATGCCATTAATTTCATGGCCCAGCATGGCCGCGGGCTTATCTGCCTGCCCATCATCGGCAAGCGTCTTGACGAACTGCAAATACCCATGATGGTGGAGCATAATACATCCAAGTTCACTACCGCGTTCACCGTGTCCATCGAAGCCAAGCACAAAGTGAGCACCGGCATCTCCGCAGCCGACCGCTCCGAGACGATAAAGGCGGTGCTTGACCCCACCACCCAGCCCGAGGATATTGTCCGGCCGGGACACATGTTCCCGTTGCGCGCCAGAGAGGGCGGCGTCCTGGCAAGGGCAGGTCATACTGAAGCCATCGTTGACCTGGCCAGAATGGCCGGCTTCTATCCAGGCGGAGTCATCTGCGAGATTTTGAAAGAAGATGGCTCTATGGCCCGGCTGCCCCAGCTTAAACGAATGGCCACGAGGTTCGGGATTAAAATCGTGACCCTCACGGACCTCATCTCCTACCGGTTTCGCCACGACAGGCTGGTGCACCGTGTGGCCGAAGCCAAGCTGCCGACGCCGCACGGCAATTTCACCGCCATCGCCTACCGAAGCGATATTGACCCTGATGAACACATTGCCATGGTGATGGGGGACGTGGCCACCGATGAACCGGTGCTGGTCAGGGTGCACAGCCAGTGCCTCACCGGCGAGGTATTCGGCAGCCTGCGCTGCGACTGTGGAGAACAAATCCAGATAGCCATGAAAAGCATCGCTGACGAGGGGCGAGGCGTCCTCCTCTATATGAGGCAGGAAGGACGGGGCATAGGTATTCACAATAAAATCCGCGCCTACGAACTTCAGGACAAAGGACTGGACACGGTAGAGGCCAACCTGTCGCTCGGGTTTGCCCCGGACCTGCGGGACTACGGCGTCGGTGCCCAGATTCTGGCCGAACTGGGACTGCATAACATCCGCCTGCTCACCAATAACCCCAAGAAAGTAATCGGGCTGGAAAGCTACGGTCTCAAGGTTACGGAGACCGTGCCCATTATCACGAAACCGAACCCGTTCAACAGTCGCTACCTGAAAACGAAACGGGAAAAAATGGGACATACCTTGAAAATTACCGGGATGCCTCCCGAAAATGGTGATTAATCCCGGCGAAAAAGGAGAAGACTATGGGCAAAAGATATGAAGGCTCACTGCTGGGTAAAGGGCTAAAGTTCGGCCTCGTCGCTTCCCGCTTCAACGACTTCTTTACCCAGAAACTGCTGGAAGGGGCGCAGGACGCTTTGCTGCGTCACGGTGTCAACGAGGCAGACATCGAAGTTGCCTGGGTACCGGGCTCATTTGAGATACCGCTGGTTGCCCAGAAGATGGCCCAGTCCAAAAAGTATGACGCCCTTATCTGCCTGGCAGCGGTCATCCGCGGCGGCACGCCGCACTGGGAATACATCGCCGCCGAAGCCATCAAAGGGATAGCCCGCGTCAGCCTTGATACCGGAGTGCCGGTTATCAACGGCATCATCACCACGGAGACACTCGAGCAGGCCGTGGAACGTGCCGGTTCCAAAGCGGGCAACAAAGGATTTGACGCTGCGGTCAGCGCCATCGAAACGGTAAATCTGCTCAAGTCTATGGACTAGCGTCACCAGCAGGCAAGTCTCTATTGATTCGTCGGCATTAATAATCAGCAACCGGCGAAATCAATCAGTCGGTGACTTTGCAGACACTGTCCCCGCTTCGTACCCGTTCCGTCACCTTCACTCCAATGGCGTCACCGGCTTTGGCTTCAGTGACGTCCGCATTGTTGATCTGCATCGAGTTCACCGTAAATTCGATGTCCGTGGTGTGTCCCTTGATGTGGATAAGGTCACCCACTTTCAGCGTACCGGTGAGCTCAATGCCGGCGACCACCGGATGAGCGAAGAAATCGCTTACCTTCCCGATTTCCTCCTCAGGCATCTGACTCCCTCCTTACTGAAATCCGTTATTAATAAGCTTTTGGTTTTGAAATTATACTCCCGCGGCCTTTATAAATCAATACAGGACGCTCCGTTTTGACATATTGTCTCCCGGTACGTATAATTTAGTTAATCAAACCCATTGGGAGGCCTTGATTTGGCACAGGACAGGAAAGCCGCTTCGGTGGCTGATGATAGGAAAGCCGAAATCGAACGCATCAACAAGCGCCTGAGTATGCTTGACGACCGCCTGGACAACATCGACTCCATGGTTACTGTCGTCGCCGAACGGGTGATGAGACAGCCGCTGACGGTCAATGTCACCTGCTCCAAATGCGGACAGTCAATAGAAATCGCCCTCATTGGCCTGGAAAAGCCGAGGAAATAAGAGCCTATCAACAACCGTTGATATCCCCTCTTTTGGGTACCAGGCGCCGCTCCCTTTCCAGTAATCCGGCTCCATAGTAGAACGACCAGAGAGTCATCAGGCAGCGAAAGGCGTAGTTTACCGGCATGACAGTACTGACAATCATCGCCCTTTACTTCATAATCATGCTCGCCGTTGGCCTGTTTAGTCGACGGAAATCGAAAAAGGCTGATGATTTTTTTGTTGCCGGAAGAAAAAGCTCTTCCCCGCTCATCGTTGGCTCGCTGCTGGCCACGATTATCGGTAGCTCAGCCACTCTGGGCATGGCGGGACTGGGTTTCAAACAGGGGCTGACGGGAGCGTGGTGGCTGCTGGTGGGCAGTATCGGGTTGGTGTTCCTCGGCCTTTTTTTCGCCCGAAAAGTCAGGAAGCTGGCACTCTATACCCTCCCCGAGCTGGTGGAAAAGCAGTATGGCCAGCGGGTGGCCCTGGCGGCTTCCATTCTCATCGTCGTTTCCTGGCTAGGTATCATTGCCGCTCAGATTATCGGCGCCGGAAAGATAATGAGCATCCTGGGAGTTGGCAACCCAAACGTCTGGATGGTGATTTTCACCGCCATCTTCGTCACCTATACCGTGCTGGGCGGCCAACATGCCATCATCCGCACCGATTTCCTGCAGTCGCTGGTGATTTTCGCGGGCATTTTCGCCAGCCTATTTTTATTTCTGGACAGACTGGGAGGCTGGGGAGGATTACTGAACTCACTGCCGGCCGAGCGATTTTCTTTTCCGCTGAGCCCGCAATTTGACGGCGCCGCGCTGGCGACTCTCCTGCTGCTCGTCGGCCTGCCCTACGTAGTCGGGCCGGACATGTACTCCCGTATCTTCTGCGCGCGGGATGACAAAGCAGCAAGAACGGCAATCTTATGGACCGCATTGCTTATCATCCCTCTCGCCTTCGCCGTGGCTATAATCGGCATGGGTGCCGCCGTCATGTTCCCCGACATTACACCCGAACAGGCATTCCCGACGGTCATCAGCGAATTGTTTTCCCCGCTTCTGAGTGGTATCGTCCTGGCTGCATTGCTCTGCGCCGTGATGTCCTCCGCCGATACCACCCTGTTGAGCGCCAGTACCATACTAACCGTAGACATAATCGGAAGATTCAAGCCCACGGAAAACCCGGAGAACGTGCTTCCCCGCTCCAGGTGGGCAATAATTCTGCTCGGCATATGCGCGCTCGTCATCGCTCTGATGCTCGATGGCATTATCAGCGCCCTTCTTTTCGCCTATACGGTCTACGCTTCCGGGGTAATTGTACCGGTAATTTTCGGCTTCTTCAGAAATCGCCTGAAGGTCACGCCTGCCGGAGCAATGGCGGCGCTTGTCGGCGGCGGCACTGCCGGCCTGCTCAGCAAGCTGCTCGCCATCAAGTATCTGGACCTGTGGGCATTGCTGATTAGCGGCGTGCTTCTTTTCCTGGTCAGCTACATCCACCGCCGGGTCCGGGCAGTTCAGTGATGGGGCTTTTCATCGCGCCCGGGTGAACCACATAAATAAAGCCACGCCAACCAGGGCAAGCCCGGCACTGAAATAAAACGCCGCATTTATATCTATAAAATCGACAATAGCACCGGTCATAATTGGTCCCACTGCCATGCCAATGCTCATCGCCATGGTTATGGCGGCAATCGCTGAGCCCATGCCGTATTTCCTTCCCTCCTCGACGGTCAAAGCCATGACAGGGGGCGTGGCAATGGCACTGCCGATACTGCCCAGAATACACAGCGCCAGCAGCGGCCCGAAACCCGGTGCCAGCGGCACCAGAAACAAATAAGCGAAAATCACGATACTGCCGATGCCCACCAGCACCCGCCGGTTAAAGATGTCGGCCATCCTGCCTCCCACAATCCCGAGTATCGACATTAAAAGCACGTGAACTGCTATCAGGAGCCCGATAAGGTCCGCCGGCAGGCCGAGGCGCGTAGCCGCTAAAAGCGGTAAAAAAGTAAAAAAGGAAGACCTGCCCAGGGCAATTGCCAGCCGGAAGCTGAAAAGACCGACCATGGTACTGCTCCGGCGCATGTCCATAAAAGAAAAGGGCAAAGCCGTCGCTGACTTTCTCAAATCGCTCCGGGGCAGTAGGATAATCGCAATAAAAAACGCTATCAGGTTAAATACACCCATGGTGATGAAAGCGAGATCCATACCCCACTGGGCAGCCAGCATTCCGCCCATAAGCGGCCCGAAACCAAAGCCGCTGAAAAAGGCGGCATTGGAGTACCCCATCCATTTCCCCTCCTTACCTTCCGGAGAAAGGTCACCGATATACGCCTGAGCAATAGGCAGTATCATGGCGCCGCTTACCCCGTGCACCAGTCGTACCAGGACCAGCTGGTAGACCTCTGTCGCCAGGACGTACGTAAATGAAATCAGCGCGTAGGTAAAGAGACCGATAACGAGAAGGAGCTTCCTGCCTTTACGGTCGGAAAGTCGGCCAAAAAACGGTGTGACCAGGGTACGGGAAATGGCAAAGCTGGCGAAGATAAGCCCCAGCCATAGTCCGGTTGCCCCCATGCCTTCGGCATAGAGCGGCAGGAGCGGAACGACAATGCCGGCGCCCAGCATGGAAGAAAATATGGCCAGAGCTAAAACGGGGAATACTCGTCTTATCATGCGGCTTCAAGTTCATTATAGCGATTTCCCAGGGAGTCAGGCAAATCGCAGGCAGCTCGTTTGCACTCGTCGGGTGGCACTGCTATAATGGGGCTGATGAACAGATAGGGATGGGTCAAGCCTCTCGTCTCGGAGCAGGGTGAGAGGTTTTCTTTATCAATAAACAGGTTTTAATAATGGCATTGAAAGCAAAGCAAGAAAGAGAAACGCACCTTGAGACCATGCGGCACTCTGCTTCCCACGTGATGGCGGAAGCGGTCCAGTCTATCTTCCCCGACGCCAGGTTCGGCATCGGCCCGGCAATCGAGGACGGTTTCTATTACGACTTTGATTTGCCGCGCCCGCTCAGCCCGGATGACCTGCCTGTCATCGAGAACAAGATGAGAGAAATCATCGCCAGCGATACTCCGTTCGTCCGGAAGGAAGTGACCAGAGGAGAAGCGAGGCAGGTATTCGCCGCGCAGCCCTACAAGCTGGAGTTGATAGACGACCTGCCCGATGAGAAAGTGAGTCTCTATCAGCAGGGTTCATTCCTGGACATGTGTCGTGGTCCTCACGTGAAATCAAGCGGGGAAATCAAGGCCTTTAAACTCCTCAATATCGCCGGGGCTTACTGGCGCGGCGATGAGCACCGCCCGATGCTGCAACGGATATACGGGATTGCTTTTGACACCGAAGAGGCCGTGACAGAGCACCTGCAACTGCTTGAGGAAGCCGCCCGCAGAGACCATCGCAAGCTGGGCAGAGAGCTGGACCTGTTCAGCATCCAGGATGAATTTGGCCCGGGACTGGTTCTCTGGCACCCGAAAGGAGCCGTCATCCGGCACGTCATTGAGGACTTCTGGAAGGACGAGCATTTCAGACGCGGCTATGACCTGGTCTTCACACCGCACCTCGCCCGGATGGACCTCTGGCGAACCAGCGGGCACCTTGAGTTCTACCAGAACTACCTTTACAGCCCCATGGACATCGAAGGGCAGAAGTATATCCTCAAGCCGATGAACTGCCTGGGGCATATCTCGATTTACAAGACCAGACTGCGGAGCTATCGCGACCTGCCGCTGCGCTACGCCGAACTCGGCACCGTCTACCGCTATGAGCGCTCCGGCGTGCTTCACGGACTGTCCCGCGTCAGGGGCTTCACCCAGGACGACGCCCATATCTTCTGTCGACCCGACCAGTTGGAAGACGAGGTGGTCGGAGTTCTGGACCTCGCCCTCTTTATGATTGACACTTTCGGCTTCCAGAACTACCAGTTACTACTCTCCACCCGACCCGATAAGTACGCCGGCACAGCCGAAATCTGGGAGGAGGCTATTGAAACCCTGCGCCGGGCACTGGAGCGGTCGGGTCGCGACTATGAGGTTGACCCGGGCGAGGGCGTCTTCTACGGTCCGAAAATCGATATCAAGTTCGAGAGCGCGCTGGGCAAGGCATGGCAGGGCCCGACCATTCAGGTAGACTTCAA
>JAUWLN010000141.1 GCA_030613665.1 Dehalococcoidia bacterium | reverse complement strand
TTATTAAAATGCTGCCCCTGGCTAAACCGGCTATCGATGCTGTCACCAGCGGGCGCATTAATATAATCCCGGAGAGGTTTACCAAGGTCTACCTTAACTGGATGGAGAACATCCGCGACTGGTGCATCAGCCGCCAGTTGTGGTGGGGACACCGCATCCCGGTATGGTACTGCCAGGACTGCGATGAGCTTACCGTTTCCGTTGCCGACCCCACCGCCTGCCAGAAATGCGGCTCAGCCAGACTGGAGCAGGACCCTGACGTCCTTGATACCTGGTTCAGTTCGGCACTGTGGACACACTCCACCCTCGGCTGGCCGGACGAGACCGAAGACCTCCGCTACTTCTACCCGACATCGGTCATGGAGACCGGCTATGACATCCTCTTCTTCTGGGTGGCCCGCATGATAATGATGGGCATTGCCGACCGCGACGATATCCCCTTCCACACCATCTTCCTCCACGGCCTGATTCGCGATGAGAAGGGGGAGAAGATGAGCAAGGTCAAGGGCAACGTGCTCAACCCCATCGATACCCTTGAGCAGTACGGCACCGATGCCCTGCGCTTTGCCCTCTCCACCGGCACGGCCCCGGGCAATGATATCAAGCTGGCATCATCACGACTGGAAGCCGGCCGCAACTTCGCCAACAAGCTCTGGAACGCCACCCGGTTTGTCGTCCGCAGCATTGAACCCGGGACAACCGCCCTCAAAATCAGCCCGGACCGGCTGCCGATGGAAGACCGCTGGATTTTGAGTCGGCTCAACCGCACCGTGGCGAGCGTTACCAGCCTGATAGGCGAGTTCCAGCTGGGCGAAGCCCAGCGCCAGATACATGATTTTCTCTGGGGCGAGTATTGCGACTGGTATATCGAGTTCGCCAAAATCCGCCTCCGCCCCGATAGCGGCCTGCCGTCGCCGCTGCCGGTACTGGTCCATGTGCTCGAAACCTCGCTGCGACTGCTTCATCCTTATATGCCCTTCGTTACCGAGGAACTGTGGCAGAATCTGAAACGTTCCCTGCCCGATGACCGTGCGAAAGCTGAATCAGTCATGATTGCCGCCTATCCTGAGGCCGAGAAAACGGCGACTGACCGGGAGGCGGAAAGGGTGATGGGTCCCATGATTGATATAGTGCGTTCCATTCGCAATGCGAGAGCTCATCACGGGGTGGAGAGCAGCCGCTGGGTCGAGGTGCAGATTTTCGCCGATAAGCTAACCCCGGCCATCAACCCCTATACGGAAACCATCCAGACCCTGGCCAGGGCCAGACCGATTACCTTTCTGAAGCAACGCGATGAAGGTGCCTCGCGGGAGGAATCACTGGTATCGGTATTGAAAGAGGCCGAGGTCATTATCCCTATGTCCAGCATGTTCGACCTTGAAGCGGAGAAGGGGCGATTGCAGAAGGAGATAGACCAGAGCCAGGCGGAGTCTGACCGTCTTAAAGCCCGACTGGAAAATCAGGAATTTTTAGCCAAAGCACCCGAAATAGTTATTGATAAGGAGCGCCAGAAGCTATACACTATAACGGACAGATTGGAACGACTGAGAGAGCAAATCAGTAAACTCTGAGGAGGTGGCAGATGTTCGAGAGAATTCTGGTCCCTTTAGATGGGTCGAAAGTCGGCGAAGCGGCCCTGGAGCACGTTGAACGCATTATCGCCAAGATGGCGCCAAGCACAAAGACCGAGGTAGTTCTCTTTCAGGTATTGACCTCATTGACTCACTACGTGATTGCCGGGGAGGCAAGCGTCCAGGTGCCCTACACGGACAAAGAGCTAGACTATATTACCCGAAAAGCCAAGGGATACCTGAGCACGACCGGCGAGTGCCTGAAAAGCAAAGGGGTCACCATCAAGACCAAAGTGGCCACGGGCAAAGCAGATGAGGGAATAGTCAAGGCGGCGGACGAGATTAAGGCAGACCTGATTGCCATGTCAACTCACGGAAGGTCGGGGCTGAGCCGGCTTACCTTTGGCAGCATAACTGCGAAAGTACTGCGCTCCGCTAACGTACCAGTGCTGGTGGTGCGGGCGCCAAAAGAAATAGAGAGCACCTAGCGGGCGAAATTGTCACCGTCAGCGCGGGCGCCCGGCGAATAATTCCTCGGCAGCCAGCACACCAAAAACGCCTTCGCTGGCCCACTGCCGTTTCAGGTATTCCAGCGCCTTACTGGTATCGCTGGCCACCTTGGCATGTTCACACTGTTCAACGCGATACTTAAACAGCCAGTAGGCGAACTCCTTCATCTCGGCCAGCGTGGTCGATTTCTTCTGTGGATAGCCTGCTTTCTTGCGGAAGCCCCTGAGCAGTACCTGCTTCGTCTCCCCGTATATCCGGCGGTATGCCTCGTCGCTGACGTCAACATCGCTATTGAAGACAGATACCCGCCTTTCCTTGAGCACCTCCTCCTCGACGGCCACCACCAGCGCCTGCTCCACGGTAACACCGTAAAAATAGTTCAGGTACTGGCGGTATTTGCTCCGCCCGATAAGCGCTTTGACCTCTTCGGGGCTGAGTTTCACGGGTGGCCTGGCCTGAAAAAGGAGCGCTTCTTTCTCATCCGCCGGCAAGAGGCCATCGACCGACTCGCAGAGCCGTTCCGCCAGCAGCAACCAGTCGAAGGCCTCTTCCTGAATGAGGTACCGGTACATCACTTCGTTATGGCTTTCCATCGCGGAGCCCCACATCCCCATCGCCTCCAGCAGGGCGATATACCAGTGCCTGCCGCCGGCAATCTCCTGCTTCAGGTGCCTGATGGCTTCGGCATCACCGGCCAGAAGCGATTTTGAAGCTGTTGCCTGTCCCGCTGACCCTGCCATTTTACTGTTTTCCCTGAACAGAGCTTTCTTTTTCCGGAAACTCAGCCTTCAGCCTTTCGTAGAAGTCCAGCTTTCCCGTGTTGACCAGCTCAATGATTTTTTTATTTATGGCCTCCCCCGCTCCCGGGATTTCTTTTAATTTCCCCTCCGCCACCAGCTGCCCCACGTCCAATTTCAGCTCCCCGATGGCACGCGCCGCCTTCTCATACGCCCGTATCTTGAAGATATTGTCCTTCTTGAGCCTCAAAAGCTCCGCGATTTCAAGAAATATTCGGGCGATTTCTGAGTTAGGCATTTAACCCCGCCTTCTGCCTGTTATCTATTTCTCTTTCCCCTTCCCTTTCCACGCATCCCCGTAATGATATGTCGAGATGCCCCACCACCTGGCCCGGATGATGCGCATCCAGAAGAAGAACAGGACGGGGTGTCTCTCCCCCCAAGGTACCAGCATCTGGTAATACGTGTTATTGTAAAGCTCATCGCTTTTCGAACCCTTATCCGCGGCCTC
Source organism: Dehalococcoidia bacterium (assembly GCA_030613665.1). Lineage (GTDB taxonomy): Bacteria > Chloroflexota > Dehalococcoidia > Dehalococcoidales > RBG-16-60-22 > E44-bin89. The sequence goes on along the minus strand of JAUWLN010000141.1, from coordinate 1,104 downwards.
TTTTATCTTATCGAGCACGTACTTCCTCATACGGTACTTGCCCCGGTGCTTTTCCTCGTCTTTCGTGAGCGGCCTCTCCAGGGCGGACAGTATTTCCAGCTCGCCGGTTACTTCCTTCATCGCTTCTTTCCATTGCTCTTCAGTCATCATGGTGCTTTCACCTTCCACAACAGTGTTTATATTTCTTTCCGCTCCCGCAGGGGCAGGGCTCATTGCGACCTATCTTTTTGCCGCCCACCTTCGTCTTCTGTTTGCCGCCGGGGCTGCCCCGCCCGACAACCTGAGTCATTGGCGACGGCGCCTGCGCCGACGGTGCTTTTTTAGCAATGCTAACATGGTAGATGGTATGGGCCACGTCATGCTGAATGGTATCGAGCAGCGTTTGAAACTGCCGGTAGCCCTCGCGCTTGTAGGCATCCACCGCCCGCGTCTGGCGCAGCGTCTGCCATCCGGCCTGCATTCGCATATTTTCCATTGCCGTCAGGTGCTCCACCCACAGGCTATCAATGATGCGCAGCATGACCAGTCGCTCGAGCACCCGCATGTTCTCCGCCCCCACTTCCTTTTCCTGCGCCTCGTAAAGCGTCTCCGCCAGCCCGGCGAGCTTCTCTTCCATCTGTTTCGGCTTCATTTCCATAAGCGAATCCGAAGTCAACGCTGGCGGCAGGGGGAAGACCGTGGCCGCATCGGCAAGCAGACCCTCCACATCCCAGGCAACACCGTGCTCATCAGCGATATGGCTGGCAACCATAGCCCGCATCTCATCTTTTACCATGGTCAGGATATTTGTCTTGAGGTCGGTACCGTCCAGTACCTTGCGGCGTTCCGCGTAAATAAGCTCGCGGTGCCGGTTAACAACATCGTCATATTCCACCAGGTGCTTGCGCATATCAAAGTGAAATCCCTCCACCCTGACCTGGGCACCCTCAATGGAGCGGTTCACCAGCTTGTTTTCAATGGGCATGTCTTCGTCCATCCCCACCCAGTCCATGACGCCCTTAATCCGTTCGCCGCCGAAGCGCCGCACCACGTCATCCTCCAGAGAGACGAAAAAGCGAGAGCTGCCCGGGTCTCCCTGTCTCCCGGAGCGACCTCTCAGCTGGG
>JAUWLN010000130.1 GCA_030613665.1 Dehalococcoidia bacterium | reverse complement strand
GGCCCCCGCTCTTTTCTGCAGCAGGATATTGACAATCGGCTTGCCGACGATATTACTTCTGCCAACGACGACAACCTCGGCACCTTCCACCTGCACTCCAGCCCTGATTAAGAGCTGCTGGATGCCGTGGGGAGTGCAGGGTAAGTAATCAGGTTCCCCTATCATTAATTTTCCCACATTTACCGGATGAAATCCATCCACGTCCTTTCTGGGGTTTATGGCGTAGAGGATTTCCGTTTCATCAAGGTGTTTGGGGAGGGGGAGCTGCACCAGGATGCCGTGTATCCTGGTGTCTTTGTTCAGACGGTCAACGAGCGCCAGTAATTCATCCTGAGTGGTCTCCTCCGGCAGGTCGTGGCGTTCCGAGTAGATGCCGAGTTCAATTGAAGTTTTTTCCTTCCCCCCCACATAGGATTGTGAGGCAGGGTCGGCACCGACCAGCACGGTAGCCAGGCCCGGTACCAGGTTGTGCTTTTCTTTGAGCCCGGCAATCTCCTGTCTCAGCTCCTCGCGGATTTCCCTGGCTACTTCCGTCCCGCTGATAATCTTGGCTGTCATTGACTACTCCTCTATTGCGTTATTGTCGCCTCTGCTTTATTCTGTAGCAGTTTGGCCATCAGGGTGTCAACCGCATTCGTCGCCCTGCATTCGGGCAGGTCGAGAAGGGGTTTCATCGCCATGTCGGATTCCCCCACGGCGTTGTCGAGGGGGATAATGGCGGCTGGTTCAATTCCCAGTCTGGCCAGTTCCTCTTCTACGCGCGGGTCTATACTGTCAGGTACCATATTTATAATCACCGACTGTCTTTTTACCACCAGCTTGAGTTCAGCCACCAGTTCTTTGACGCGGGCGATGGTGCGGACGCCTTTCACCGAGTGGTTGGAAACGAGGAGCAGCTCATCGATGTTCTGCGTGGTGCGGCGGCTCAGGTGCTCCATCCCCGCTTCGTTATCCATAACGATATACCGGTAATTGCCGGTCATGCTGTCCATGAATTTGCGCAGCAGCAGGTTGGGGTAGCAGTAGCAGTCTGGCCCTTCACCCCTGCCCATCGTTACCAGGTCGAGCCCTTTACTCTCAACCATAGCGTCATTGAGCTTGATTTCCAGATACGCTTCCTTGGTCATCCCCGGCGGGATATTGATTTTCTCTTCATTAAAGGTGGCAATGATGGCGCCGATGGTCTGCCTGACGTTCAGGCCCAGGCTCTCACCAAAATTGGCATTGGCGTCGGCATCCACGGCCAGAATCGGCTCCAGGCCGTTCTTTTTAAGATAGCGGACTACCAGGCTGGCTACGGAGGTCTTGCCACTGCCGCCTTTGCCGGCAACCGCAATATTATAGCTCAAACTTTAATCCTCTCTTTCTGGTTGTTATTCGACCCGCCGGCCAGCCTTTTGCTCACCGCGGGAAATTCCTCGGCGTTTGTGTGCGGCAGGAAAAGCGCGGCCACGTAATTGTTCATAAATTCCACGTTCTCGCTCAGCTCTAAATTGGTCATCATCTGCGCCACTCTGCGGGCATCGTCAAGCAGGTCCGTGGAGAAGGATGTCAGCCTGGCGCCCAGCAACGAACCGTTGCCGATAAATATAAACTTGTCCTCTGGCATTTCCGGCAGCAGGCCGATGGTGATGGCCCTTCTAATATCTATATTGCTGCCGAAGGCGCCGGCGATTATCACCTGTTCGAAGTCACAGCCGCCGGAGCCCACGCTTTTACACAACGTCTGGCAGCCGGCATACATGGCGGCCTTGGCACGCATCAGATTATCAATGTCCACCTCGGTAATCACGATATCACTGCCGGTCTGCGTCTCCGGTGCCCGCGCCAGAACGTACTCGTAGCCATCGGTGCCCGGTCTGACTCGCTTGGTGGGCAGGTCACGGTTGTATTTGCCGTTCTGCCCGATGACGCCGTTTTCCAGCAGCTCGGCGACCGTATTTATCAGGCCCGAGCCGCAGATGCCTTTCGGTCTGGCGTTGCCGATGGTGCCGATTTCCGGTTCGAAGTCGGAACGATTGATTTTAACATCTTCTATGGCGCCCTCGGCGGCAATGATGCCGTGCTTGATACCGCCGCCTTCAAATGCGGGACCGGCGGAGCACGAGGCGGTGACCATCCAGTCTGAGTTGCCAATGACGATTTCCCCGTTGGTGCCGATATCCATGAAGAAGGTCAAAGCCTTTCTCTGGTGCACGCCGGCGCCGACGATGCCGGAGACGATGTCTCCGCCCACGTAGCTGGCCACCGCCGGGAAGGTGAAGAGATGGGCGTGGTCGCCGACTTCTATCCCCAGCGAGCTTGCCGGAACGGCGGGGAAAAAATTGGCCACGGGTGTGTAGGGCGTTAACCTGATGTGCTGAGGGTTGAGGCCGAGCAGTATCTGGGTCATTACGGTATTGCCGGCAGCCATGATATGGCTGATGCGTTCCGTTTCAACTTTGCTCTGGGCCTGTAGTTCCCCGATGACGTCATTAATGGTGGTGACAATTGCCTTCTGCAGCTTCTTCAGGCCACCTGGCTTCTGGCAGTAGGCGATTCGGGTGATAACGTCTTCCCCGTAGCTTATCTGCCCGTTGTAGGCCATGCTCTCGGCAACAACCCGGCCGCGGTTTAAATCAAGCAGCTGTCCGCAGACGGTGGTGGTGCCGAGGTCAAAGGCCAGCGAGTAGTGTTTATCTCTCGTGTCGCCGGGCTCGATATCTATCACTCTCGGCCGGCGTCTGTCTCCGGCCCTCGGTTTTGCCGCTGTAACCAGCGTCGTTACCGTGGCTTTCCAGTTGCCGTCACGCAGGGTATTGGCCAGTTTTTGCACCACGTTAAAATCGATGGACAGGTTGCTCAGATGGTAACGCTGCCTGAGACCCCTGAGCAGCCGGGAAAGGTCGCTGGTGTTGTCATCCAGCGTGGGCGGTGGCAGCTCCACGAAATACTTGCTCAAAGGGGGCATAAACCGCCAGCCGGTGGCGATGATTTCAGAAACCCGTTTCTGCTCCTGGGCCAGGACCGCTTTTTCCAGCCTTGACTCGACCGGAATGTATACGGATAAATCGGAGAGAACTCGCGTCTGGCAGGCCTGCCTGATTCCTTTGCTGAATTCCTCGTCGGTGATTTTGTCAGTTCGGGCGGTCTCTACGTCGCCTTTTTCAATCTGTACTTTGCACGTCCCGCAGGTGCCCGCACCGCCGCAGGAAGCGTAAATGCGCACCCCGGCGGCAATGGCTGCCTGCAGGAGGTTCTCTCCCTGGTCCACCACAATTTCTACATTGCCCGGGTTGAAGTGGACCTTGACTTTGTTCTTTCCTGCTATCCTGGTCATCTACATTAATTATAATTATAGTTAATTATTTAAAAGAGTCCCTGAACCTTGCCCGTATTAACGTCGACATCAACCCTGCGGAAGGCCGGGTCGGAGCTGGTGCCGGGCATCAGGCTGATGGTGCCCGCGCAGGGGCAGAGGAATTTGGCTCCCGAGTAAATAAGAATGTCGCGGATGGGCAGTACCCAGTCCTTGGGGACTCCTTTTAACGCTGGCTCATGAGTGAGAGACAGGTGTGTCTTCACCATCATCGTGGCATATTCGTCAAATTTGGTATCGGACTCAAATTGCTTGGCTTTTGCCTCAGCATCCGGTGTCCAGGAAACGCCGGCGGCACCGTAGACCACCTTGGCGATGTTTTCCACGCGCTCCCTCAGCTTCATTTCCATGGGGTAGAGAAACTGGAAATCATTCTGTTCTTCGCAGGCATCTATTACGGCATCGGCAAGTTCCAGAGCGCCGTCACCGCCGTTTGCCCAGTGCGAGGAGACGGCGCAGCGCGCCCCGGCTTCTTCAGCCGCCTTTTTCACCACGGCGACTTCTTCCTTGGTGTCGTTGTGGAACGAGTTTATACAGACCACCGGGTTGATGCCGGACCTGCGGATAACGCCGATGAGGTGCAGCATGTTGGGCAGCCCTTTCTCCACGAGCGACACGTTTTCCCTGGCGTATTCGTCAGGAAGTGGAATCCCGGCCACTACCTTGGGGCCGCCGCCGTGCATCTTCAGCGCGCGGATGGTGGTGGTGAGCACGGATACGTGTGGTTTGAGTCCGCTGTAGCGGCATTTTACGTTCCAGAATTTTTCAAAGCCGATGTCGGCGGCGAAGCCGCTCTCGGTGACGTGATAGTCAAACATCTTTAGGCCGATGCGGTCGCCGATGATGGAGGACTGCCCTACGGCGATATTGGCAAAGGGGCCGGCGTGAATCATTACCGGCTGATACTCCGCCGAGGAGCAGAGGGTGGGGTTAATGGTGTTGCGCATCCAGGCGGTCATGGCACCGCCCACCTCTAAATCGCCGGTGGTAACCGGATTGCCTTTTTTATCATAGGCGACGGTGATATCATCCATTCTTTTGCGCAGGTCAGCCAGGTCTCTGACGATAGACAGCATGGCCATCAGTTCGGAACCCACGGCGATGCCGAATTTGGACTGCATGGTGAAGCCGTCCGTGCGCCCGCCCAGGCCGATGATGATATTGCGCAGGCTCTGCGCGCAGAAGTCAATAACCCAACCCATTTCCACCCTGATAGGGTCAATGTCCAGCCGGCGCAGCTTGGTGAGCCGTGCCAGCTGCTCGTCATCATAATTGCGCTCGTGCTGCATCCTGGCGGTGAGAGCTACCATT
>JAUWLN010000169.1 GCA_030613665.1 Dehalococcoidia bacterium | reverse complement strand
ATAATATTGTAATAAATATATAATTTCATTACATTAGTTTTACTAAATGGAGGACGAAATGAAACGAAAAAAGATAAGGTTGCTGGCTGTCATGGTCTTGATTGTGGTGATTGGCGCCGGGCTCTGGTGGTCGTTCGGTCGCTCCTCATCGGACCTGCCCGGAGCCATCCTTGCTTCAGGGTTTATCGAGGCCAGAGACGTATCTATTGCCGCCGAGACCGGCGGGCGCATTGCCGAAATCAGTGCCGATGAAGGCGACCATATCGCAGCCGGCACCACCCTGATAAGACTGGACGATTCGCTGCTCATGGCCCAGAAAAGGCAGGCCGAAGCTAACGTGAACTTAGCTCGCGCCTATCTTGAGCAGGCCGTAATAGTGCGAGACGGCGCGGAAAAGGCCTGGGAGAACGCGCTTGATGTCCAGAGCAACCCGCTGGAACTGGAGACCAGAATCATCGCCGCTCAAGGAGAACTGGAAATGGCGGAACTGAATCTGCTGCGGGAAAAGGAGATTGAAAACGACCTGGGGGTGCCGTTAGCTGAGATTCGATTTGATACCGCGGAAAAGGTTCTCGAGAACCTGGAAACTTTAAAAAGCCTCGACTGGTTCAGCATATATACGATGAGGAAGGAAATTTATCCTGCGGAAGGTGAGCTGGACATGGCAGAATTGTCTTTAGCGTACCAGAAAGAGCTGAAAAAGTTATGGAGTGTACCCGCCGCGGAATTTCGCGTAGCCACGGCGCAGAAAGCGCTTCAGAACCTGCTGGCCATCAGGGACAACCCTCAGGAGCTCAATACCGCCGTGGATAATGCCCATAATGCCTATCAGGCGTCGGCGGTTGCCGCAGAGGCTGCTGAGCTACAGGTCGAGCAGGCTGAGGCTTCACTCAATGTAATCAACGTGCAGATTGACAAGCTCACCGTGGCCTCGCCCGTATCCGGTGTGGTCGCTTCCCGCCACGCGGAAGCAGGCGAAATCGCCCAGCCGGGCCTCCCGATACTGTCCATAACCGAACTGGACGAGGTCACGCTGACCGCCTATATTCCGGAACGCACCATCGGCTTGGTCAAGCTGGGACAGGAAGTACAGGTATCGGTTGACTCATATCCCGACGAGTACTTCCCCGGCACCATTGTCTACATATCACCGAATGCTCTATTTACCCCCAAGAATATCCAGTTGAAAGATGAGCGGGAAAAGATGGTCTTTGCCGTTAAAATCAGCCTGGCCAATCTGGAGCAGAAACTGAAACCGGGTATGCCTGCGGACGCACGAATACTGACCGGTGTTGAAGGTGGATAACCGTGAATACCCCGGCTATTGAGGCCAGCGGGCTTCAGAAGAAATACGACAACGTTCTCGCCGTAAGCGGCCTGGACCTGCGCATCGAACGCGGGGAGATGTTCGGCCTGGTGGGTGCCGATGGCGCCGGCAAATCAACGACGATACGCATGCTGTGCACCCTGGTTCTGCCCTCTGCCGGTGAAGCCAGAATTCTCGGTATGGACACCGTGAAACAGGCCGGTAACATCAAGGAGAAAATCGGCTATGTTGCGGAACGTTTCAACCTGTACCCCACCCTGACGGTAGAGGAAAACCTGTCCTTCTTTGCCAGGCTGCGCAATTTACCACGCGAGGTGAGCGAAAAACGGATGAAAGAGCTGCTTCAATTCTGCCGTCTGGAACCTTTCCGAAAAAGGCAAGCCCAGCATCTTTCTGGTGGCATGCAGAAGAAGCTGGCGTTGGCCTGCAGCCTGATCCACGAGCCCGAGGTCGTTTTCCTCGACGAGCCCACCACCGGTGTTGACCCGGTCTCACGGCGTGATTTCTGGCGCATTATTGCCGATTTCCTGACCAGAGGCATTACCGTGCTGGTATCAACCCCTTACCTGGATGAGGCGGAACGGTTCCACCGCATCGCCTTCATGCATAAAGGACAGATCATCGCCTGCGACACGCCGCAGAATCTTAAAGCGCAGCTTGCCGGCGAACTGCTGGAAATCAGGACCCGCCAGATCAACGAGGCCGTCACCGTTTTAGCGCGGGCATCCTTTGTGCAAACGGCACAGGTATTTGGCGACACTGTCCATGTTATGGTTGACCGGGCCGAGAAACGCCGTGCTGAAATCAACCGTTTGCTGAAGGAACACTCAATATCGGTTATTGACCTGCGGCGCATTTCAGCGGGGCTTGAAGACGTCTTTGTCACCCAACTTACCGGGCTGGAAGATAAACAGAAAAGCCGGACCGCCGCCGAAAATTCGGTGGCCACTGTTTTAAAGGAAGATAGCCAGTATGAAACCGCCATCGAGGTAACGGACCTCAGCAAGAAATTCGGCGACTTCACCGCCGTTGACCGCGTGAGCTTTAACATCGCGCGCGGCGAGATCTTCGGCCTTCTCGGGCCCAATGGCTCCGGAAAGACCACCATCATCCGCATGATCACCGGCCTCCTGAAATCGACAGAGGGCAAAGCCTTCGTACTCGGCGGCGATATGTCACTAATGGCAGACATTGTACAGTCAAGAATCGGTTATATGTCACAGAAGTTCTCCCTCTTCAACGACCTCACCGTGGAGGAGAACATCACTTTTTACGGCAACCTCTACTCATTGCCGGCAGAATCGCTTAGAGAAAGGAAATCATGGGTGCTGAAGATGGCCGGCCTAAGCGGTAAAGAGAAAACCCTGGCCGGTGAGCTTGCCGGCGGGTGGAAACAGCGCCTGGCTCTGGGCTGCGCCATCATCCACAGCCCCGAGGTGGTTTTCCTTGACGAACCGACAGCTGGGGTTGACCCGCTGTCACGGCGCGCGTTCTGGGAACTGATTCAGGAACTATCCACACGCGGCACGACCATATTCATCACCACCCACTATATGGACGAAGCCGAACATTGTCACCGGCTGGGCCTGATGTATCAGGGCAAACTGATTGCCCTCGGCAGCCCCCATCAGCTTAAAACCGAGCAGGTAAAGGGCGAACTCGTTGAGGTCATCACCTCAGACTATGCCCGGTCGCTGGCAGCGCTTTCAACAGATGCCCGCTATCATCAGATAAGCCTTTTCGGCAGCGCCATACACGTCATTGTTGATGAGGCCAGCACCGCCACTCCGGAAATCAAACGACTTCTGGAATCCAGAGGGGTTGCCGTAAACAGCATCAACCGCGTTCTTTTCTCCATGGAGGACGTGTTTATCTCACTTATGGAAGCGCAGGAAATGAACCATTCCGCCTTGGCGGTACAGAAAGGAGGCTGACATGTGGCAGCGAATGCTCAGTGTCATCGTTAAGGAATTCATCCAGCTCAGGCGTGACCGGCGCTCCATGGCCATGGTGTTCGCGTTGCCGATAA
>JAUWLN010000131.1 GCA_030613665.1 Dehalococcoidia bacterium | reverse complement strand
GATGCTGCCGTCGGTTACCTCGCCCTCCTCGACGTGGAGCAGCCCGGAGATTGCCTTGAGGGTGGTACTTTTACCGGCGCCGTTGGCGCCAAGGAGGGTAACGATGGCACCATCCTCCACTCCCAGGGAAACCCCATGAAGCACTCTTATCACATTGAGGGAGGTCACCTCCATATTGTTCAGCTTGAGCATAGGGAGCTATTCCTTTGAGGGAGCGTCGCTATAGCGACGCTCCCTGTCAATTCTAACTACTGACCGAACCAGGCGAATTCCTCGTATTTAACCACAGGGGCTTCAATCCAGTCGGTTACCGGGACGATTTCGCCTCCCTGTATTTGGAAGAGCCTGACCGATTTCGATAGCCGGTTATCTCCGGGGAGGTAGCTTACCGGGCCGTGAAGCCCGCCAACATCGAAATTGCTCAGCTTCTGAATGCCCTGGGTTTCCACCGCCTGCCAGGCTTCTTCACCACCCTTGGCCAGCACATCATAGCCGGCATTTTCAACCGCCAGTCTCAGAATCTCGGCTACGATTAAGCTCTGCGCCCAGGAGGTAATGTAGTCCATATTACCGTAGTCATCAGGGTGTAGTTCCTGGCAGTACTCTGTCATCTTGGCCATGCCGGGAACATCGTCACCCCAATTCACGGTGGGGAACACGCCGTAGACGCCTTCCACGACGTCAGCCCCGGCGATGTCCACCAGTGCTTTGGTAATGCCAGCGTGACCGAGTCCGATGGTGACATCAGGATAAAGACCAAGATCAACCGCATTCTTGATGATGACGGCGGTCGGTGCCGGCGTGCTGGAGATGTAGATGACATCGGGATTTGACGCCTTGATTCTGGTCAGGGAGTCCATTTCCGAGGTGGTATCTGCCTTGTGCTCATCGGTGGAGATAATCTCGATACCAAGTTCCTCGGCGGCGGCTTGGGAGGCATCAAGGGCTCCGTAACCGGTGGAATTATTGAGCAGATGCATTGCCATCTTGGGCTTGCCGGGTCCCTTCCAGACATTCTCCATATAGTATTTGGCGAAGGCTACCCAGTCGTCGCCGTAGTCGGGCATTTGCCCGTAAATGTGCTGTGGGGGACGGTGCAGTACCGGAGCGTTAAAGGAAGCGATGCCCGGGAAACCAGCGCGGTTGGCGATTTCCATACAGGCGGACATCATTGCTGACGAAGCGGTGGTGAACAGGACGCAGTCCTCATCCATGAACTGCTTGATATTGATGACCACTTTGGAAGCATCATAAGCATTGTCCAGCCATACCACCTCAATTTCGTACCCGCCGGCGCCGCCCAGCTCGGTGTTAACGTACTCGATGGCATCGAGGTTGGCGTGCCCCATGGGCGCGCCTTTTTCCGCTGCCTTGCCGGTCGATGGTGTGGACATGCCTACCTTTATCGTTTTTCCGCCGGTACCGGCACAGGCGCTGAGAACTGGTAGCACTACCAGGATCAAAGCCAGGCAGATAACTACAGCTACCACCAATAGTTTTTTGTCTTTCATTTTACTTCCTCCTTTCAGTATTGCGGGATGTCTTTCTCAGAATATTACATTATAGCCTATACCTCCTTTTTTAGGCTAGTATGAGAAAGGCCAGAGTCTATATGCCGATTTAAACAGCGCCCAGCGATGGGCGATGCCTCTCGGCTCAAGTATCAGGAACAGAACAATGACCAGGCCGAATAGCATTGGCGTAACCCCGGTGGCGAATCCGGCGGGTAACGCAATATTTCCCTCCAGCCAGGGAACAATTTCCCCGGTCAATACTCGGTCGAGCAGGCGGATGGAAACCACTCCGAGGATAGGTCCCAGGGTTGTACCCAGGCCACCGATGATTATCATACCGATGTATAATATTGACTCCTTGAGGCTGAAAAACTCGCCATTCATGGTGCCCCAGTGGTGGGCAAGCAGCGAGCCGGCGATTCCCGCCATGAAGCAGCCGATGAAGAAGGCCAGTAATTTATAGTACAGAAGGTTGATGCCCATTACCTCCGCTGCCAGGTCGTTATCCCTGATGGCGATAAAAGCCCGGCCGACCCGTGTCCGTACCAGGTTCTTGGCAAAAAACGTGCAGAAAGCGGCGATGGTCATGATGAGGTAAAACTGGCTGGCCTCGCTGCTGAAGGCAAACCCGCCGATTTTAGCTATAGGTACGCTTATGTTCGTAAAACCGTGGGTCACTGACCAGTGGTTGATGACCCAGATAATGATGAACTGGGCGGCGATGGTGGTGATAGCCAGGTAAAAGCCTTTAACCCGCACCGATGGCAGACCGAAGATAAGCCCGATGATTCCAGCCATAAGTCCGGCGCAAAGCAATCCCACCAGAAAGGGCAGTTCGAATTTATTGGTCAAGACGGCTGACGTGTAGGCGCCCACGGCGATAAAGCCGGCGTGGCCGATGGACAGCTGCCCGCAGTAGCCGACCAGCAGGTTCAGGCCGGTGGCGGCGATGAGTGTGATGCCGATGAGGTTGGCCACGCCAAGCCAGTAATTACCCAGGTAAAGCGGAGAAGTGAAAAGGAGCACCAGGAAGCCAATGAGTAGCGCCCAGTGTGTCTTGGTGCGCAGGATGGCCATGTCCTGTGCGTAGGTATAATTTCGTATGCCGCTCGGTAGACTCATATACTATATCCCCTGATTGCACAACCTTTTCGAGGTGTATTTTCTCATGCAGCTTAATAAACTCATCAAAATAGCTTAAATCCTCTCAATGCGCACTTCTCCAAACAGCCCGTAGGGCTTGATTATCATGACAATAATGATGATGACAAACGGTATAATATCCTTCACCCCAGCCCACAGATAAGGAGTGAGGTAACCGCCGCCAAGGCTTTCACAGAGACCGATAATCGGCCCGGCAATGATGGCGCCGAGGAACGAGTCAAGACCGCCCAGTATCACCACTGAGAATGCCTTGAGGCCGGTCTCCACCAGCCCGTGGGTAATGCCGCCGATGCTGGAAATCAGTATGCCGCCAATAGCGGCTACCACGCAGGCGAACATCCATGACATGGAGAAAACGGCGGTCACCGGTATGCCGCAGGCCTGGACCGCCATCTGGTCGTCGGCGGTAGCCCTCATGGCAACGCCCATCTTATGGTAGCGGAAGAACAGGGTCAGGAGAACAAACACCACCAGGCAGATACCGACCACCCAGACATATTCCTGGGAAACTACTGCCGTGCCGATGTGGATAACCTCTCTGGGAAACAGGCGGGGCAGCGCATCGACGCTCCAGGGCCAGATGAAGGTGACCACGCCCTCGATGAAGTAACCTATGCCCAGCGTCACCGTAATGAGTGCCAGAATCGGCTGGGCAATGAGGGGACGCAGCGCGAGGCGCTCAATAGTCCAGCCCAGACCCAGGGCGAATAGGATGACCAGCGGGAATGACAGCCAGAGAGGGAACTGGGCCTGCACCAGCATAGCGTAGGTGAACCAGGAGGATATGAGCACAATCTGTCCCAGGGCAAGGTTGGCCACGCTGCTTGACTTCCAGATGAGAGCGAAGCCAAGGGCGATGAGCGCATAGACCATGCCCACAGAAAGGCCGGTGATGGTATACTGCAAAAGCTCAGTCATTTGACATAACGCCTCTCTAGGAAATATCCCTTACCTTGATACTTGTGCTTACAGAGCCTTTCCGTCCATCCCGGTAGGTTACCGGGGCTTGTATATCTATCTCACTGTCGTCGCTATATATTGATTCAATAAGGTCTTTATATCTCTCTTCCATGAACTCGCGTCTGATTTTCCGGGTACGAGTCAGCTCCGCCTCGTCGGCGTCAAACTCCTTGTGCATGAGGACGAACCTCTGCACCCTTGCCGGCTCCGGCAGGTAACCGTTTACCCTGAGCAGGTCTTTGCGGACAAGGTCGGCCACCTCCTCTTTTTGCGAGAGGTCGACGAAGGTGGTATAGGGGAGATGATTCCGCTCGGCCCATTTGCCGACCATGCCGAAATCGATATTGATTATGGCGGAGACAAAATCCTTGTCCTTGCCGCCGATTACCATGGCGTCCTTGATGTAAGGGCTGAACCGCAGCCTGCCCTCGACGTACTGGGGTGCATACTTGATGCCGGAGCGCAGCTGTCCGAGGTGGTCCATACGGTCGATGAACAGCAGGTGACCATCATCGTCGATGTTGACCGCGTCACCGGTACGGCACCAGCCGTCAACCAGTGTTTCCGTGGTTTTCTTATCATCCTGGTGATAGCCATTGAACAGACAGCTGCTCCTGACCAGAAGCTCGCCCCCATCGGTAATGCGTACTTCCGTGCCGATGGCCGGGCGCCCGACGCTTTCGAATTTGATTTCACCTTTGCCGTGTGATGATATAAGGCCGGCCTCGGTGCTGCCGTAGTTCTGGCGCAACTCAATGCCGATGGCGTGGATAAGGCGGAAGGTGTCTAGGCTGAGCACCGAGCTACCGGTTACGGCAAACCTGACATTGCTCAGCCCGAGCCGGTCTTTCAGGGGGCGGAACAGCAGGAAATAGGCAATGCCGTAAAGCAAACGCCAGAACAGGTTTGGCTTTTTATTGGCAAAATTGAAATCGGCCATTTTATAGCCCACGGGCATGAACAAGTGATAGACGAAGCGTTTCAGCGGGTGGGCGTCAATCATCTTGACCTGTAT
>JAUWLN010000117.1 GCA_030613665.1 Dehalococcoidia bacterium | reverse complement strand
TTTTTATCATTTTTTTAATCCTCCCTACTATTCGCCTTAACAGGGAGGTAATATTCCTAGTCATAGGACACCCCCTGCGAGGCTTTTCGTAGAGGATAACACAGGTGGAAAAGTATTTTCCACCAAAAGAGAACGATACCAATCTTGCCGCACTCTTGATAATCACGATGCACGTGGTATAATTTCTATAGCTGATCGCCAATGATTCGTAAATGCCAGGCAAATGATGCCCAGAGGATGTACCTTATCATCAATAAAGCGGCGGAAATGTACGAAGGCATTATTCCGGCCGACCGCTACCGGCAGCCCTATATGCCAATGGACGAGTTGACCGAGGAAATGAAACGGATTATTTTCTTCGGCTGGGAAGTAAAGGGAGAGCTTGTGGGTATAATGGGAATGGAACCGATAGAAGATATCACTCTTATCCGCCATGCGTATGTATTACCGGAGCACCAGCGGAAAGGAATTGCCAGCCATCTCCTCGACCACATCATGCACCTTTTTGCCGGAACTCGATTGCTGATTGGAACGTGGGCGGATGCCAGCTGGGCGATTTCTTTTTACCAGAAATACGGGTTCCGACTGTTGTCCGATAAAGACCGGCTGCTGGAAACATACTGGGACATTCCCCAGCGCCAGATTAAAACCTCCGTGGTGTTGGGTATAGATAGCGCACAGGCGTGAAGGTCTTGCGATGAACGTAAAAAATATCAATCAACTGATTCAGGCAACGGTCATTACCCTCACACTGGTCGCAGTATGCCAGGAACTGGAAAAGCCGGAAGAAAAGAGGTTGTGGCATGGGAGGGTTGCCCGTTTTGTCCCGTATGATTTAAGGCTGCCCGCTATGGAACGCATCAAAGAGGCGTACTGGAACCCTTATGACAGCCGGATTCTGGTCCCCGAGGCATTCGGCATCGGCTGGGCCATTAACTTTTACGCGCTGCTCGAGCGTTTGAGGCTTATCGGTCAGGACCTTTCCGAGCAAGACTTCCTGATGCCCGGCGAGCACATGAAAGAGGTCCTTACCCACGCGCTTGAGACCAAATAAGCAGCCATTATCCCCGGATTTGTTAATAACAAGGGAGGGTAAGTATATCCCGTGACTGCTGATGTCAAACCAGAGGAAACAGCCGCGTCTTTACAGGAAGAAATCAGGGCTTTTGTGCGCCACAGCCCGTTGAATCTCATGCCCGACTCGAACGGGGGTTCCATCTTTGACCAGCCGCTGGTGCAGTTTGCCGACGGTGATGATTCCATCTTCACCGAGTATAAAAGTATAATTGACCCCACCCACCTCACTCCCCGCGAAGCCCTTGCCATGGCCTGCGGGAAGAGCCCTGAGAACCTGCCCGCACACCTGTCCGTCATTAGCTGGATACTGCCCATTACCAGCAAGACACGGGAATCAAATCGACCGCAAAAGGATATACCATCACGCCCCTGGGCATATACCCGATGGTACGGAGAAAAGTTCAACGAGGCGCTGCGGAAACACATGGTCGAAGTTATTACCGATAAGGGCTACCTTGCCACAGCACCGTTTTTGCAGACCTACTTCAAGACCATGGAAAACGAAAAGGGTTCCCTTTCCAACTGGTCGGAACGGCACATTGCCTACGCCGCCGGGCTGGGCACCTTCAGCCTCTCCGACGGCTTCATCACCGAGCGCGGCATCGCCCACCGCTGCGGCAGCGTGGTCACGGATATGCCCCTCCCGGCAAACCCCAGAACCGCTGAGACACCCTATTCCAACTGTCTGTTTTATGTCAACAAGGAATGCCGGGACTGCATCCCTCGTTGCCCCGCCGGCGCCATCACGGAGCAGGGCCATGATAAGATAAAGTGCCGTAAATACATGTACGATGAGATAGCCTATATAAAGCAGAAGTATGGTGTGGACGTGCAGGGCTGCGGCCTCTGCCAGACCAAGGTCCCGTGCGAATTCAGAAACCCGGTGGAGAAGTCAAAGGTCTGACCATCTCCCCCACACCCCATCCTTATATATACTCTCCAGCTTTACCGGTATTAGCTGGTTGGTTAAATCCTCGCCGCTTCTTGTATAGACCCTGATATAGTTGCCGGTGTAACCTGACCAAACGCCGCCGGACTTCTGCTCCCATAAAACCGGCATTGCTCTGCCCAGAAAGCGCTCCTGAAAACTGTGGGCGCTCTCCTCCGCCAGCACCAGCATTTTTTGTACTCTTTCCTTCTTTACCCCCTCTGAAACCTGTTCCGGCATGCCAGCCGCCTCCGTACCCGGTCGTCGTGAATAGGGAAAGACATGAATGCGGGCAAAGCTCATCTGCCGGCAGAAATCATAGCTTTCCTGAAACTCGGCCTCAGTTTCTCCGGGAAAACCGGCGATGACATCGGTGGTGATGGCCGAATCCGGCGCCCTTTCTCTTATCAAAGCGACCGCCCGCCTGTAGTCAGCCGAAGTATAGCGCCGCTTCATTCGCCCGAGAACAGAGTCGCTGCCACTCTGAAGAGAAAGATGAAAATGCGGGCACAATCGGCTGTCCTTCCAGAGCCTCAAAAGCTCCTCGGATATCTCCTGAGGCTGCAAGGAAGATAACCTGAGCCGCGTTATCCCGGTTTCCGCCAGAACACGCTTCAAAAGTCCGATTAAATCGACGCCGCCGCGATGGTAGGCTCCGATTTCGGTCCCGGTGAGCACCGCTTCTTTCACCCCATCAGCCACCCGATTCTGAATCTCGGCAACGACCTGCTCCACAGGTACGCTTTCCACCCGGCTTCGCACCAGCGGCACGATGCAGTAACTGCAGAAGCTGCGGCACCCGTCATGGACTTTTACGAAAGAGCGATTTCTACCGTACTGATACAGGCTCTGCCCGGCAGATAATGATGGACAGCCGAGTTCCTCCAGCCTGTCTGGCACCTGTGCCTTCTGGCCATTGCCGATGACGAGGTCAACACCATCTATCCGGGCCAGCTCCTGAGGGGACCTCTCCGCATAGCAGCCAACCACTATCAGCCGGACACGGCCGTTCCGGCGCCGCGCCTGCCGGAGAAGGTTTCGGGATTTGCGGTCGGCAACGTGGGTCACCGTGCAGGTGTTCAGGATGTAGATATCAGCCTCATCCACCGAGTCCACCAGCTCATAGCCAGCCGCGGCAAGCTGCCGGGCCAGTGACTCGGTTTCTGCCTGGTTCAACTTGCAGCCCAGCGTGTCTAAAGCAACCCTGGTTACATTCATTAAATCTGTCCTCAGTCCCATTATAAAGTCGTCATCCCCAAACGGTCAAAGCCAGAGGTTAGCTTGCAAATGATGGGTAATTTATGGTAAAAACTAATTGAATTAACCGGAGGTTATTTGAATGGATTACGGCTCGGCCTCCGTATTAATCTATTAAAGCGGATAAAAAGGGAGCATTTTTTATGGATAGCGGTAAAGAACGAGTAGTCATCACGGGGATGGGCACACTCAACCCTCTCGGTTCAGACACCAGGTCCACCTGGGAGGGGCTGGTCGCCGGTGAATCCGGGATTGACTACATTACCTTATTCGATCCCTCAAATATGGAGGCAAAATTTGCCGGTGAGGTAAAAGGGTTCGAGCCTACCAACTACGTCGAACGCAAAGAAGCCCGTCGCATGGACCGTTTCGCCCAGCTGGCGGTCGCGGCCAGCCGGGAGGCAGTGGAGTCAGCGCGACTGGAAATCAACCACACCAACGACGATGACATCGGGGTCATCGTTGGCAGCGGCATTGGTGGGCTGACCACTCTCTTCGAACAGGCCAAGATACTCGTGGAAAAAGGCCCGGACCGCGTCAGCCCGTTCCTGGCCCCGATGATGATTGCCGATATTGCCGCCGCCCAGATATCCATAGCGCTTGGCATCAAGGGACCCAATTTCTGTACCACGTCGGCCTGCTCCAGCGGCTCGGATGCCATCGGTGCCGCGTACGAACTTATCAAACACGGCGATGCTCAGGTAATGTTCGCCGGCGGTGCCGAGTCAATTATTAACCCGCTGGGCATTACCGCCTTCACCGCCCTGAAAGGACTTTCCACCAGAAACGATGCTCCCAAGGAGGCATCACGCCCCTTTGACGTCGAGCGTGACGGGTTCGTCATGAGCGAGGGTGCCTGTGTACTTGTCCTCGAGAAACTGGAGCACGCTCTTAAAAGGGGCGCCACCGTGCTGGCGGAAATCATCGCTTACGGAGCCACCGCCGATTCCTTTCACGTTACCCAGCCGCTGGCAAACGGTGAGGGTGCCGCCAGGGCAATGCGAATCGCGCTGAAAAGGGCAGATATGTCGCCGACGGAAATCGACTACATCAATGCCCATGGCACCTCTACCCAGTTAAACGATGCCATGGAGACCCGGGCTATTAAATCCGTTTTCGGCGACTACGCCTATAAAGTGCCGATAAGTTCCACCAAGTCAATGCTGGGACACCTCATCGGCTGTGCCGGCGCCATCGAGGCAATGATATGCGTACTGTCCATCCGGAACGGCATTATCCCGCCAACCACCAACTACCACCACCCCGACCCGGATTGTGACCTTGACTACGTGCCCAATGTTGCCCGCAAGGCCGAAGTTAATACCGCATTATCCAGCTCGTTTGGTTTTGGCGGGCATAACTCAGTACTGGTACTCCGAAAATATTTCGAGGCATAAACTTGAGTCGCTACCGCTGGAATTTGCTGCCACCGATTCCGCACCAGTACCTGGTTAACAACTCAAGTATTCCTCCTCTTATCACCCAGCTCCTGTTCAATCGCGGCTTGAAAGAACCCGCACAGGTAGCGTCTTTCCTCGATGCTGATGAAAGCCTCAGCAATGACCCGCTGCTGCTGACGGATATGCACCTGGCTGTAGCCAGGATATACCGGGCTCTACTCTCCGGAGAGCCAATCGCCATATACGGTGACTATGACGCCGATGGCATCACGGCAACGGCCCTCCTTGCTCAGGGCTTATCCGCGCTCGGCGGTACTGTTATTCCCTATATACCGCACCGCCTGACTGAAGGTTACGGCCTGAAAACCGCAGCGCTGGAGAACCTCCGTCAGCAGGGTATTGGGCTCGTGGTCACCGTCGACTGCGGGATTACCAGCCTGTCCGAAGTAAAGAAGGCACAGAGAATGGGGCTGGACATCATTATTACCGACCATCACACCCCGCTGCCCGAAATGCCGCCGGCGGTGGCGATTGTCAATCCGAAACTGGCCGGTTCGGCATATCCCTTTACGGAGCTGACCGGCGTTGGGGTGGCTTTCAAGCTGCTCCAGGCGCTCTACCAGAGTGTCGGCCGGGGAGGGCGGCTTGAGGAACTGGTGGATTTAGTCGCGCTCGGCACCGTCGCCGATATGTCACCGCTGCTGGGTGAGAACCGTTATCTGGTAAAAGAGGGGCTGATACAGATGAACCGCAGCCCGCGCCTGGG
>JAUWLN010000093.1 GCA_030613665.1 Dehalococcoidia bacterium | reverse complement strand
TCCTCGGCCATGCCCCACAAGCGCAACCCCGAACTCTGCGAGCGAATCAGCGGTCTGGCACGACTGATAAGGGGTTACTCCCTTACGTCAATGGAAAACATCGCCCTCTGGCACGAACGTGACATCAGCCATTCCTCCACGGAACGCATTATACTGCCCGATTCCTGCCTGCTCGTTGATTACTGCCTGTCCGTTTTCACCTCAATAATCAAGGGGCTGCAGGTCTTCCCGCAGCGTATGAAAAAGAATATCGAGCTCACTAAAGGCCTCGTCTTTTCACAGCGGGTGATGCTGGCGCTCATCGATAAAGGCCTCTCCCGGCAGAGAGCATATGAGCTGGTGCAGCGCAACGCAATGAAGTCCTGGAAAGGAAATAAAAATTTCCTCAATCTGTTAAAATCAGACCCGGAGGTCGCCGAAATCCTGCCCCAGCCGGAACTCGGGGCTCTGTTTGACTACCAGTACTACCTGCGGCACGTTGACGAAATCTTTGAGCGCCTGGGCCTGACCAAAGCGCAGTGGAAAAGCGCCATATCAGAATCGATTCACCTGGAACCCAGGGCACTGTGATAGCCGCCTGTAGAGATTAAGGTAATATGGTGGAGAAACAATCAACTGACGAGATTCGCAAAGTGGCCATGACGCTGGACAGCGGGATAGAGAATAAAAATCTGGACGCGGTCACATCCTGCTTTGCTGACAACTGTGAAATTGAATTGCTGCGTCACAGCCTCTATGGAAAAGCCGGCGTCAAGAAATGGTTTGACTGGCTTTTCAAAAACATCCGGCAGATAAAGTTTCAACCCGTCGTAATCATGGCTGAGGGGAATATTTTATTCGAGGAATTTATTATCCGGGCAAGACTGCACAGCGGTCCGGAAGTAAAGTCGAAGCAGTCTGAAGTCCTCGTCTTCGAGAATGGAAAAATTAAATGTCTGCGCCTTTACTTTGACCGCCTGGACTTTGCTGACACGGTGACCAGAGACCCGGTAAGCAAGGCCGTGGTCAGCCGGGTCATCAAGAAATCTCTTGAGGGATTAACCGATTAAGTATACAGAATAGAGGAGTTTAAAACGTGGGAATTGACACATCGGTAATAAGTGAAACAGACCTGCCCCTGCCGTTATTTATCAGAGGCAAAGTACGCGATAGTTATGACCTGGGAAATCACCTCCTCATCATCGCCACCGACCGCATCTCTGCCTTCGATTTTATACTGCCGAGTGCCATCCCTAGCAAAGGCGCTGTCCTGAACCAGCTGTCTGTTTTCTGGTTCCGGCAGACATCGGAAATTATACCCAATCATCTGATAGAGACGATTGAAGATGTGCACAACCTGGACACATATTTACCCGCCGAAAATCGCTTCTCCTACCCTGCTTACCTAGTCGGCCGTTCTATGGTGGTGAAAAAAGTCAAGCGTATACCAGTGGAATGTATCGTTCGCGGCTACCTTGCCGGCTCCGGCTGGGCAGAATATCAGGAATACGGCCAGGTTGCCGGTTTCAGACTGCCCAGGGGACTCAAAGAGAGCCAGAAGCTGCCTGAACCGTTGTTCACTCCGACCACCAAAGCAGACACCGGGCATGATTTGCCCATCACCATGGATGAAGTCGAAAAGCTGATTGGTGAAAAAAGAACCCTCGAGATGAAAGCGAAAAGCCTGGCCATTTATAACCACGCACAGGAATATGCTGCCAAACGGGGCATAATCATCGCCGATACTAAAATGGAATTCGGGCTGGATGAAGACCGGCTCATCCTGATTGATGAGCTTTTAACCCCGGATTCGTCACGGATCTGGGAGTCCAACCTGTACCAGGGCGGGCAGGCACAGCCCAGCTATGATAAACAGCCGCTACGTGACTGGCTGGTGGCGTCAGGATGGAACAAGGAACCGCCCGCCCCACCACTGCCACTGGATGTTGTTGAAGCAACGTCCCGTGGGTACATTCAGGCATACGAGAAAATTACCGGCCGCGTACTGAAGTAAACACCCGGAGCATAAAGGACCAGGCACTGTCTACAGCGCCCGCCTTTACACAGTGTTAGCTAATACCAGCGGAATCGTCTCTGGATTCCCTGTCTAGTCGTACATGCCGATACTATGATAAAATATAGGCGGCAGAGCATAGCTCCCGAGAGTGGTTAATTCGCCAGGTTAACACAGCCAACCGATTATTTTTCTTTTTCCAACGGGCAGCCACTCCAGTATAACTGCCGGGAGTTACCATGGAGAGGTTATGAGAGGTTCCCCTCTGAAAGTTGGCGCCAGGGTCAGACTGCGCATCGAGGTCAAGGGCATAGTACAGGGTGTCGGTTTCCGGCCCTTTGTTTATCGCCTGGCCAGGAATTTTAACCTCAATGGCTGGGTACGAAATACCTCGGGAAACGTGGCCATTGAAGTAGAAGGGCTTGAAGAAAACCTCAGCCAGTTTCTTTGCCTGTTGAAAGAAAAGGCGCCTCCCGCCGCCCGTGTCCAGGATGTCACCACCAGGAAACTGCCCGTTGAAAATGATGTTGATTTTGTCATAAAAAAAAGCCGGCCCGAGGCGGGAAAATACCAGCCGGTATCTCCTGACCTGGCCACCTGCCCGGAGTGTCTGGAAGAGATTTTCGATTCGGAGAACCGCCGCTACCTCTATCCCTTTACCAACTGCACCAACTGCGGCCCCCGCTTCACCATAATCAGGAATATTCCCTATGACCGCCCGATGACCACCATGAGCGGTTTCACCATGTGCCCGGAGTGCCAGGCGGAATATGATGACCCGCTCGACCGTCGCTTTCATGCCCAGCCTAACGCCTGCCCGAAATGCAGCCCCAGCCTGCAGCTGACGGATAGCGATGGCGCTCCGGTACTCAACGAGGACCCGCTCCGTAAAGTCGCCGGACTTCTCCATCAGGGTTACATCATCGCGGTCAAAGGCCTGGGCGGCTTCCAACTTGCCTGCGACGCCACAAACCGGCGAGCCGTGGCGCGCCTCAGGAAGCGCAAAAAACGTCCCGGCAAACCGTTCGCCCTCATGATGTCGTCCATCACGGAAATTGGAAAGCACTGCCAGGTATCACCTGAAGAGGCCGGGTTACTCCTCTCTCCGAATGCGCCCATCGTTCTGCTGGAGTGGCGAAAGGACACTTCAAACGTGACTTCACTGGTCGCCGAAAATAATAAATACCTGGGAGTCATGCTACCCTACACGCCCCTGCATCACATCCTCTTACACCACGCATCACGACCGCTGGTCATGACCAGCGGCAACCTCAGCGAAGAGCCAATCTGTCAGTATAACGACGAGGCCCTGCGCCGACTTCATAACATCGCCGATTATTTTCTGTGGCACAACCGTGACATCCACGCCCGCTACGATGACAGCGTTTACCTAGTGGAGAGAGGTACGGCGCGCGCCGTCAGGCGCGCTCGCGGCTACGCACCGACCCCCATCCTTCTCCCCTTCAAAGCCCGGCAGGTGCTGGCCTGCGGCGCCGAGGAGAAAAACACCTTTTGCCTGACCAGGGACGATTATGCTTTTGTGAGTCAGCACATCGGTGATATGGACAATGAAGAGACGATGGAGTATTTTGAAAACACCATCGACCTTTACCAGCGTCTGTTCCGCGCCCAGCCCGAAATCATCGCCTATGACCTGCACCCGGAGTACCATTCCACCAAGCACGCTCTGAAATATGCCGCCGATAAAGGACTGAAGACAATCGGCATACAGCACCACCATGCCCATATCGTCAGCTGCCTGGTGGAAAACGGTTTCAGGGAACCGGTCATCGGCGTTGCCTTCGACGGCGTGGGGTACGGCACCGATGGCAATCTCTGGGGAGGCGAGTTCCTGGTCTGCAACTGGGGTAGCTTCGAGCGCAAAGCCCACCTTGAGTATGTCCCGATGCCAGGCGGTGTAGCCGCCATTCGCAAGCCATATCGCATGGCGCTCGGCTATGTTCATTCGCTGCTCGACCCGGAAACGCCACTGGATAGCCTCCCCATTATGAGTAAAATACCACCTGAAGAAATGAATATTGTTAAGACCCAGCTGGAGCGGAGGCTGAACTCGCCGCTCACCTCAGGGGCGGGGCGGCTTTTCGATGCGGTATCGGCACTGGCCGGTGTCAGGGGCCAGGTTGACTACGAGGCCCAGGCCGCCATCGAGCTTGAAATGCTTGCGCCTGATGATGTTAGCCGGTTTAAACCATACCCCTTCACCATCTCCGAAAATGAAAAACCGGTGGTGATCAAACTGGAGGAGCTCGTTTCCGCAGTGGTGAACGAGGCAAGAAACGGGGTCAGCCAAAATGTTATCTCCGCCAGATTCCATAAAACGATGGCGGAAATCATTCTGGAGGCCTGCCGACTGGTTTCCCAAGAATCTAAACTGCAAACGGTGGCCCTGAGCGGCGGCGTTTTTCAAAATCGCCTGCTTTTCAACCTGGCGGCTGATGCGCTGGAAAAAGAAGGTTTCCGCGTGCTCGCTCACCGGCTGGTACCATGCAACGATGGCGGTATTTCCCTGGGGCAGGCGGTTATCGCCAATCAAAACATGAATAACGGCAAGGAGTAAGTTACGTGTGTCTGGCCATACCGGTACGGATTAAATCGATAGACGGGACCGATGCCGAGGTTGAAATCGGCGGCACCACCCGGAAAACGAGCCTGATGCTCACCCCTGAAGCCAGGGTGGGCGATTACGTGCTCCTCCACGCCGGCTATGCCATCAATATCCTTGACCAGGCCGAGGCGGAAGAGACGCTCGCCATCTTCGCCGAAATGAGCAAATTTATGGAGAGGGAATGAAGCTGGTAAGCGAATTTCGCCAGTCCGAGCTGGCCGATGGGCTGGTGCGCAGCATCCGGCAACACGCCCGCAAACCAGCGCGTTTCATGGAGTTCTGCGGCGGGCATACCGTGTCCATCATGAAATCCGGCCTCAGGCAGCTGCTGCCGCCGGCGCTCACCCTTACCTCGGGGCCGGGCTGCCCGGTATGCGTCACGGATAACGCTGACCTTGATAAAGCCATCGCCCTGGCGTCGCTGCCCGATGTCATGGTGGCGTCTTTCGGCGACATGATTAGAGTACCAGGAAGTCGCTCCAGCCTTCAGGAAGCCAAAGCAGCCGGCGGAGACATACGCGTTGTCTATTCGCCCCTCGACGCCCTCTCGCTGGCCAGGGAGAACCCGGAAAAATCGGTGATATTTCTGGGTATCGGCTTTGAGACCACCGCCCCGACCATTGCCGCCTCAATTCTACAGGCGGAGCAGGAAGGTCTGAAAAATTATTACGTGCTCTCCCTGCACAAGCTCTGCCCGCCGGTAATCAAGGTGCTCTTGGACTCCGGCGAGGTCAATTTGCAGGGTTTAATCTGTCCCGGCCATGTCAGCGCCGTCATCGGTTCAAGGCCCTGGGAGTTCATCGCCCACGACTACGGTATACCCTGCGTTGTTTCCGGCTTTGAGCCGCTGGATATACTGCAGTGCATCGACATGCTGACACGGCAGGTAGCCGATGGCGAAGCGAAGGTTGAAATCGCCTACCGGCGCGGTGTCAGCCGGGAAGGAAACCAGACCGCCATTGAGATTATGGAAAAAGTGTTCGCTCCGGCGCCGGCACGCTGGCGCGGCTTTGGCGAGGTGGCAGCGAGCGGTTTGAAGCTGCGACCGGAGTACGCCCGTTTCGATGCTGAAGTGAATTTTGATTTCGACCCCGGCCCAACGGCAATTCCAAAGGGCTGTCTATGCGGAGAGGTGCTGCGGGGAGTAAAATCACCAGGAGACTGCACGCTATTCCGCCGTGACTGTACCCCGGCGAAACCTATAGGCCCGTGCATGGTATCAGCAGAAGGGACCTGCGCCGCTTATTATCATTACGGGGAAGACGATGTCCGATAGAATCTTGCTGACACACGGCAGCGGCGGGAGGCTGGCCCATGATATCATCCGCAACAGCTTCGTTTCTTCTCTGTCGAACCCCGTTCTCGCGCAGCTTGACGACGCGGCAGTGATTGAGCCTGCGGGCAGGCTGGCCTTCACCACCGACAGCTACGTTGTCCAACCCATCTTTTTCCCCGGGGGTGACATCGGCAAGCTCGCCGTCTGCGGCACGATAAACGACCTGGCCATGGTGGGAGCAACGCCGCTTTATTTGAGCCTGGCTTTTATTATTGAAGAAGGCCTGCTCCTGAGCGACCTGGAAAAAGTAGTGGGTTCGATTAAAGAGTCCACCACGGAGGCTGGAGTGACCGTAATCACCGGCGATACCAAGGTGGTAAATCGCGGCACCGCTGACAAATTATTCATAAACACCGCCGGCATCGGCACGGTACCGGCAGGACTTAGCGTTTCCGGGCATAACGCCAGGCCGGGGGATATACTGATATTGAATGGCTCCGTTGGCGACCATGGCATCGCCGTGCTCAGCCAGCGCGAAGGGGTCAACTTCGCCACAGAACTGAAAAGCGACTGTGCGCCATTGAATGGCCTGGTGGCAGAGATGCTGAACGCGAGTGGTAATATTCGCTGCCTGCGTGACCCGACCCGCGGCGGCCTGGCGACCACACTGAACGAAATCGCCGAGCAGTCGGGCGTGAGCATACGCATAGATGAAGATAAAATACCGGTCCGGGAGGAAGTCGCCAGCGCCTGCGAAATGCTCGGGCTGGACCCGCTCTATGTAGCCAACGAAGGGAAACTGATAGCCACGGTGGCCCCTGAAGATGCCGAAAAGATTCTGAAGCAAATGAAAAAACATCGATACGGCCGCGACGCCGCTATCATCGGCGAGGTAAAGGAGGAAAACCCGGGACGGGTGGTCATGAAGACAGGCC
>JAUWLN010000033.1 GCA_030613665.1 Dehalococcoidia bacterium | reverse complement strand
GCCCGACTTGAGGCAGACATTGCAGTCCACGCACTCGTCCTCATCGATAACGGCCATGTCATCCTTTATGCCGATGGCTTCCATCGGGCAGTAGGGCAGACAGGCCTCACACACGATGCACAGTTCCGGGTCAATTTTCATTCTGCATCTTGCTCCTTTATCTGAATTTGGTTATTTTGCCAGGTCTTCAATGTCCAGTTCTTTCAAAGTCTCTGGCAGCGGCATGCCGGTTTTTCTATCCCAGCCCATCAACTGGTAGTACTGGTCTATCATCTTTTCCAAGTGCGGGGCGATGGGCTTATCCGTGTTCGGGCCATCCACACACTGCGAGCAGTACCTTGGTGATGGCTTCTCCTTGTCCGGGGTCAGGCCGCACTTGAGGTTGTAGAGCCGCAGCAGGTTGACCGTGCGTCGGCCGACCTTCATTACCTCTTCCAGGCTGAGGTTCCAGCCGGTGGCGGCGTTGATGGATTCGGTCTGCGTTTCCGTATCGTTGAAACTGCAAAACCAGCACTGGACGAGGCAGTCGCTGACGGTCATTGAGCCGGTGGAATTGGCCTCCGCCTGGACGACTTGTTCGGGGTTAAAGACATCCATCGGGTTGGGCATCTTCCACAGGTCCTTGTTCATCACCAGCATCTGGGTCTGCAGCGTTTGGCTATCGGAAACAATGGTATCTATCATTTCCACCCAGCGTCCACGGTGGTCGTGCCCTCTGGGGGTATTGCCCTTGCCGGTGAAGATAGCCCAATTAACCGCCTCACCGCCCATTTTCTCAGCGGCGCGTTTTACGCCTTCAGCCAGGGTATCACCGTAGCCTTCGCGGTTGGCGATTTTCTTCAACAGGGCGCGGGTTGCCTCCACGTTGCCCCAGGTCATTTCCAGGCCACCGAGGTCTTCTTTCTTGAGCGCACCCTTCTCGTAGCATTCCATCACCCAGCCGACCAACCAGCCTGCCTCGTTGCAGTCCATGCCGAGGTTATCACACTCATTCGAGAGTACCACGGCGGCTCCGGGGTCTTTTTGCCATATCTGTGGCCCCCAGGCGGCCCACTGCTCGTATTCGGGCTCCTTGCCGAAGAAACCCTTGTAAGGGCCCTCGGTTACCGTAACCAGCTCGTAGTGATGGGAGGCACAGCCATAGCATGGGTAGTTCTGGCTCTGAAAGAGGGAACGGATGCGCTGGCCGTCAAAGAGGTCTTTTTCCGGGAAGACGTTGGTCTGGTAATTCTTGACTGGCAGCCAGCCTGCGGGCTCTGCGGCTGGTACCACCCGGCTGGTGCCCCAGTTGAAAACGCCACCGCCGCCGAAAGCTTTGGCGCCTTCGGTGGTCTTCTTGGCCAGCTCGGCGAGCTTCTGCGAGTCAGCAAACTGGAGTTTATTGGGGGCACGCTGGGCGGCAAAAGCCTTCAGTTTTTTCAAGCCCATAACAGCGCCGGTGCCATTGTGGGGGGCGGCATGGCCACGGTCGCCAAAGATGCCGGCAAACCTAACCATATTTTCACCCGCCGGGCCGATGCTGAAGACGCTCATGGCTCTTTCTTTATAGCCCAGTTCTGCCTTGATAGCATCCTCGGTTTCCCAGCTGCCTTTGCCAACTAATTGGCTTGCGTCCCTGAGTTCGGCGCCACCCTCATGCACGTAGATGTACTTCCAGCTGGGAGAAACGCCCTGAACGATAATGGCATCGTAGCCACACCATCTGAGGTAGGCACCGAAGTTGCCATTGGCCTGACTGGAGGTGGCCCCGTTGGTCATGGCACCCTTGGTGACAAAGGAGATACTGGCACAACCCGGAATTCGGCTGCCACCCAAAACACCTGAACCTAGGAAGAGGATATTTTTGGGGTCGGACCAGTCGGTTTTTGGGTCCACCTCTTCCATCAGGTACTTGGCGCCAAGCCCTGTACCGCCGAGGTACCTGCGGAGCGTGGCTTCGTCCAGGGCCTCATCCCATAGCTTGCCCTGAGTCATATCGACTCTCAATACTTTACCTGTAGAGCCATACATAGTTTGCATTCCTCCTTTTATCCCCCATAAAAACCGGGGGTTAGTTTTACATTGTCCCCTTCTTTCAGTTCCACACCCAGGTTCTGGAGCGAGGACAGAAATGTGCCGTTAAAAACCACCGCGCTGTAGTCAAGCAAATTACGCTTGGAGTCAATGAAAGCCTTCTGGTTGAATCTGGGATACTTCTTGGCCAGTTGTTGCAGCAAGTCCATAATCGATGAATTACCGGTAATTTCCTGGTCGAAAACCAGCCTGTCCCAGCCTTCGTGTTCGAAGTCCTCCTTCAGCCAGGACATAACCTCAACACTTACCTTTATAGTTGCCTTATTCATGACTCTGGCTCTGGCCACACCCGATTTCATACCTGCCCTGGCTCTCTGTTCGTTCAATATGCGGGATTTCGTGTGTTACGACTATCCCCGTGCCAGCTTCAGATATTCACGACCCGATTTCACAATCATCGCCACGATGTTGTAAACGATGAACTTAAAGCCCTGTTCCTTGCGCAGTTTAAGTGTATTAGCGTCATAGGCTATGGTGCCGGTGGCTTTGCCGGCGGCGTGAATTTCCTTAACGAGGTTATCAATCGTTTTATGTACTTCAGGATGGTTCTGCTGGCCGGTGTAACCCATAGCTGCGGACAGGTCATTCGGACCGATGAATACGATATCGATATCGGGAACGGTCAGTATCTCTTTGATGTTTTCCACCGCCTCCATGGTCTCTATCTGCACGATGACCAGATTCTGGCGGTTTGCTTCCTCTACGTACTCGGCCATCGGCCCCCACATTCCCCAGTTGTTAGCCCTGACCCCGGCCAGGCCTCTCTTGCCCACCGGTCGGTACCTGACCGAGCGCACCACGCTTTCCACATCTTCCTTGTTATTAAGCAGCGGCAGCTGCACGCCCAGAGCACCCATATCAAGGTAGCGGAGGATGTTCTGCTGGATGTTCATGGCGACACGAACCAGCGGCGTGGTGTTAGCCGCGTCGGCTGCCCGTATCATCTGCTCGCATGATTCCAGCCCCATCGGGCCATGTTCGGCATCTATAAGGGCAAAATCAAACCCAAGATGGCCGACAATTTCGACAAGGGAGGGATTGGAGACATTGACGAATACACCATAGGCGGTTTCACCGGCCTGAATTTTCTCCTTGGTCAGGTTTTTTCTCATGCTTTTTTCGTCCCCTTTTTTAAAATATGCAACCGTTTGGTATGTTAGCACAGGCAAATTTTATTTGTCAAAAAAGTCGTCATATTATCGGCCGCGATTGCGGTTAAAAATTAAGGCCAATCGTGCTATAATCAGGTTTATGAGAAGAGAGCTTATGGACATCCTGGTATGTCCGGTGTGCAAGGGCGAGCTGCAGCTAACCGTCGAAGAGGAAAACGAGGAAGAGATAGTCAGCGGCTCGCTGTACTGCGATAAATGCCGGGTGAACTATTCGATTACGGGCACCATCCCGGACCTGCTGCCGCCGGACCAGCGTGATTAGTCAGGCCGATAGGTCGCGCAGCTCTGGGGAGATTCCCATACTTCAATACTGGAGATAGAGACCGGCGCTCCCGTCAGTTTCTTTTTCAGTTCATTGTATATCGTGGTGGCGAGGTGCTCGGAAGAGGGGTTTATCTCGTCGAATGGTGGCACATCGTTGAGGCAGGTGTGGTCGAATTTACTCAGGATATCATTCAGGTGCTTTCTCAGTTCGGTGAAATCATAGGCCATGCCGGCGTCATCAAGCCCGGCGGCGCTTATCCTGGCCACCACGCGAAAACGATGCCCATGCAGCGCCTCGCATTTGCCCCGGTAGCCCCGCAGGAAATGGGCGGCATCGAAATGGCTTTCCACGGCTATTTCATACATAGTTGAGCCCCTTTATTCCAGCTTGAGGACCCCCTGTTTTTCGGTAGCGTTCTGGAGCAGTTCTTTCACCGTCTTGCCCGCCGCCGGGTGAACTACGTCCGACGCAATTTCATCCAGAGGGATGAGGACAAAAGCCCTTTCCGTCATTTTGGGGTGGGGAATAACCAGCTCCGGGGTGTCAACGACCTGGTCGCCGTAGAGGAGAATATCGATGTCTAGGGTTCGGGGCTTGCCCGATTTCCCGACCCTGCCCAGCTTGCGCTCTATCCCCTGGGCGAGCGCCAGAAGCGCCGATGGTTCCAATCGGGTGAAGGCCTGGCATACCAGGTTGAGGAATCGGGGCTGGTTGCTGTCACCCATCGGCTCGGTGTCATAGATAGATGAGATTTTGCCCATGCGCAGGCGCTGCGACAGGAACTCCAGCGCTTTATCCAGGTTGGCCTGGCGGTCTCCCAGGTTGGAGCCGAGGCCAAGGTACACGGTTACTGCTTCAGTCACGCGGTATCCTCCTTCTTATGATAGCGTCGCTCATCCGGCAGACGCGGACCATCTGCTTTACGTCATGGACTCTGGCGATGTCAGCGCCGCCGGCGATGCCAATTGCTATCGTGGCGGCGGTGCCCTCAAGGCGTTGGTCAGCGGGCAGATCCAGCACGAGGCCAATCATTGACTTGCGGGAACTGCCTAAAAGAATCGGCTTGTCCAGTGTCCTGAGTTCAGCCAGCCGACGAACGATTTCAAGGTTCTGCTCCAGGCTCTTGCCAAAGCCGATGCCCGGGTCGACGATGATATTTTGCTCGGGCACTCCAGCCTCGGTTGCCTGTCGGATGGCCCTCTCAAGGTCGGCGATGATAGCGGGTATGATGTCGTCGACCGGCGCGTCCCGCTGGTTGCTCATCATGATTATGGGCACGTTTTGCTCGGCGGCCAGTTGCGCCAGCCTGGGGTCGCGCCGCAACGCCCAGATATCGTTGAGCATCGCCGCCCCGGCCTTGAGTGCCCGGCTGGCCACGCCATACTTGTAGGTATCAATACTGATGGGCACCTTGATTTCAGAAGCCAGCCTTTCTACGGCCGGAATGACCAGCCGCAGCTCCTCATCAACGTCATCTATGGATTGTGGTGCCATCCCGGGGCGCGTGGACTCCCCGCCGATATCGATGATGTCAGCTCCTTCTCCCACCATACGCCGGGCCTGTGCCAGGGTCGCTTCGATATCCGTACCGAGGCCATCCCCCGAAAAAGAATCGGGGCTGAGGTTGCAGATGCCCATAATGTAGGTGCGCTCACCCCAGCGGAAGTCGGCGTTGCCAATGCGGGTGGCGCCTGTAACTGAACTTTTTGCTTCCAAATCGTTTCCCTGACAGGTCTTTAGGACGATGAATTATTGACTATTATTCTAGCACCTTCCCGGCATTTAGCAAAGTGGCCGCCTGCCTCAAGATTGCCGGCCAAAGAGCGGAAAGGAGTTAAAAAGGCGAAACTGATAGCGGGGAGTTTAAGAGGGGCGAATACCCCTCTTCTTAAAATCTTCCCCCTCTCCTCGAGGAGAGGGGGACAAAGGGGGTGAGGTGATAAAGATAAGCCAGCGGTTGGCTGTGTTCAGGCATTATGGTATTATAATTGCAGTCGGAGGTGACATGTCATGAAAGAGGAACTGGAGAAGCTGGCCAGACTGGAGGCGGAAATAAAGGCCGGCGGTGGCGAAAAGCGCATCCGGCAGCAGCATGACTCCGGTAAACTGACGGCGCGGGAGCGCCTTGACTTTCTTTTCGACAAGGGAACTTTCCACGAGCTGGACTTATTTGTGCAGCATCGCTGCGCTGATTTCGGCATGGATAAGCTATCCATACCCGCCGACGGCGTGGTTACCGGATATGGCCAGGTGAACGGCCGCATCGTGTGTGCCTATGCCCAGGACTTTACCAGCCGGGGGGGCACGCTTGGGGAGATGCATGCCGGAAAGATATGCCGGGTAATGGACCTGGCGATGAAGATAAAATGCCCCATGGTCAGCCTGATTGACAGCGGCGGGGCGCGCATCCAGGAAGGGGTCAATGCCCTGGACGGTTATGGCAACATCTTTTTCCGCAATGCTTGTGCTTCGGGCGTTATCCCTCAGGTATCGGCCATCATGGGACCGGCGGCGGGTGGGGCCGTCTACTCGCCG
The DNA here is from genome assembly GCA_030613665.1 of Dehalococcoidia bacterium. GTDB lineage: Bacteria > Chloroflexota > Dehalococcoidia > Dehalococcoidales > RBG-16-60-22 > E44-bin89. The sequence continues at coordinate 7,445 of JAUWLN010000033.1, read as the reverse complement.
GCGATGACCGACTTCATCTTTATGGTGAAAAAGACCAGCCATATGTATATCACCGGCCCCCACGTGGTCAAGGCGGCTACCAGCGAGGAGATAAGCGACGAGGCGCTGGGCGGCGCCGTGACCCACAATACAAAAAGCGGCGTGGCGCATTTTGCCTGCGACAATGACCAGCAGTGCCTCGAGGAGATAAAAAAACTGCTCGATTACCTGCCCTCCAGCTGCGAGGGGAAATCACTTGACATAACACCCACAGATAAGCCGGACCGCACCGACCCCGCGCTGGATGGAATCGTGCCGCTGGAAGCGAGCAAGGTCTACGATATGAAGGCCGTCATCCGTTCCATAGTGGACGATGGCGAATTCGTTGAGCCATACCAGCATTATGCTATGAATATAATCACCTGCTTTACCCGCTTTAACGGGCAGGTGGTTGGCATCATAGCCAATCAGCCGAACCATCTGGCAGGATGCCTTGATGTCAATACCTCGGACAAAGCAGCCCGGTTCATCCGTTTCTGCGATGCTTTCAATATTCCCTTGCTGACCATGGTGGATGTGCCGGGGTATCTGCCCGGGAGTTACCAGGAGTGGGGCGGCATCATCCGGCATGGCGCCAAGATGTTGTGGTGCTACTCTGAGGCTACCGTTCCCAAGATAACGCTGATTATCCGTAAAGCATACGGGGGGGCCTACATTGCCATGTGCGCTCAGAGCCTTGGCGCTGACCATACGCTGGCGTGGCCAAGTGCGGAAATCGCGGTTATGGGGGCGGAAGGCGCCGCGGCCATTATACATCATCAGGAAATCAAAGAAGCCGATGACCCCGCCGCCAGGGAAAAAGAAAAGATAGAGGAATACCGCCAGCACTTCTATAACCCGTACATTGCGGCGAGTATGGGCTATATCAACGCCGTTATTCCACCGCGCGATACCCGACCGGAGATAATCGCGGCATTTGAGGCGCTGCGTGGCAAACAAGAGACCCGTCCGACCAGGAAACACGGCAACATCCCGTTGTAATCGGGTTGCTTTCATCGATACGAGGGTCAAGGGGCCGCCAATATTTCTTATGGGTAAGACACTATCCGAAAAAATACTGAGTGCCAAATCGGGCAATAACGCCGGAGCTGGAGATATCGTCATTGCCTCGGTGGACCTGTCATTCGTGCAGGACACGACCGGGCCGCTCACCGTTATGAAATTCAGGGAAGGCAACCTGAAAAATCTGGCCAGCCCGGAAAGGACAGCGGTGTTTATCGACCACGCCGTCCCCAGCCCGACGCGTACGCTCTCAAACGACCATCTGGTGCTGCGCCGGTTTGCCGGCGAGACCGGGGCGATAATGTCTGACGTAGGGGAAGGTGGCTGCCACCAGCTGGTGGCAGAATCCCTGGCCCGGCCCGGAGATGTCATCGTCGCTTCCGATTCCCACACGGTGACGGCGGGTGGGCTGGGTGCCTTTGCCACCGGTATGGGCTCATCGGATGTGGCTGTAGCCATGGGACTGGGAAAGACCTGGTTCCGTGTCCCGGAGAGCATTCAGATTACGGTCGCCGGGCAATTTCAAAGATGGGTTTCGGCAAAAGACTTTATTCTTCATCTTATCGGGCGACTCGGCGCCGATGGTGCGACCTATAAGGCACTGGAATTCGGCGGTGACGGGATAAAAGAAATGACGATGTCGCAGCGTTTCACCGTGGCCAACATGGCGGTGGAGGCGGGGGCTAAGGTCGGCATCTTTCCGTCAGACGAGGTAACGAAGGCTTATCTGGTGGACCAGGGGCGGGGCACGGATTACCAGCCTGTCATTCCCGATGCTGAAGCCGTTTATGAGCAGACGATACAGATTGACCTCGATACGCTTGAGCCCATCGTGGCCCGACCGCATACCGTGGACAACGTTGCCTTAGCTCGAGAGCTAAAAGGGACGAAAATCCAGCAGGTCCTTATCGGCACCTGCACCAACGGTAGATTGGACGACTTGGAAATCGCCGCCGGCATTGTAAAAGGTAAAAAATGTCATGCCGGTACCAGGTTTATCGTCGCCCCCGCTTCGCGGCAGATATATCTTGATTCCCTGGAGAAAGGTTACTTCCGAACTCTGGTTGAAGCCGGAGCCACGATTCTGCCGCCGGGATGCGGGCCGTGCCTTGGTTTGCACCAGGGGGCGCTGGGTGATGGGGAGGCCTGTCTCTCCACCTCGAACCGAAACTTCAAAGGCCGGATGGGCAACCCGGAAGCTTTTGTTTATCTGGGCAGCCCGGCCACGGCAGCAGCCACGGTGCTCACCGGCGAAATCACCGACCCCAGGGAGGTAATGTAAGTGCTCAGGGGAAAAGCTTTTAAGTTCGGCGACGGCATTTCTACCGACCATATTATTCCCGGCAGGCATGCGCATCTCAGGAGCAATCTTCCCGAGCTGGCCAAACACGTCTTGGAGGATGCTGACCCCACTTTCGTGTCACGGGTCAGCGAAGGCGATTTCATCGTGGCCGGCAATAACTTTGGCCTTGGTTCCAGTCGTGAACATGCTCCCCTGGTAATCAAGATGGCGGGAGTCAGTGCCATACTGGCCAAGTCAGTGGCGCGTATCTTCTTCCGCAATGCCATAAACCTGGGTTTGCCGGTACTGGTATGTGATACCGATGGCATCGATGATGGGGATGAGCTGGAAATCGACCTTTCTGCGGGTACGGTCAGAGATATCACCAGCGGACAGAAGCTCACCTCTGGCAAAATTCCGCAGGTGATGCTTCATATCCTCGATGCCGGTGGCCTGATTCCTTATATCAAGAAACATGGCGATTTTAAACTGTAATAGAAAGGGATAATGTCAATGGTCTATAATGTCACTCTGATTCCCGGCGACGGCATCGGCCCGGAGGTAACCGAGGCGGCCAGGCGGGTCCTGGAAGCTACCGGCGTCGCCTTCCGGTGGGACATGGAAAAAGCTGGCGCTGACGTAATCGACAAATATGGCACGCCGCTGCCTGATTCAGTGCTGGGGTCGGTAAGAAAAAACAAGGTGGCTCTGAAAGGGCCGATAACCACACCGGTTGGCTCGGGCTTCCGCAGTGTGAATGTTGCCCTGCGCAAGAAGCTTGACCTTTACGCCTGCGTTCGCCCCTGCAAGACATATCCCGGCGTGCCTTCTCTTTATAAAGATGTTGACCTGGTGGTCGTCAGGGAAAACGAGGAGGACCTTTACGTCGGCATTGAATTCGAACGGGGCACACCGGAAGCGTTAAAACTTATCCAGCTCACCGCGGAGACGAAGAGAGGCAATATCAGTGAAGATTCCGGCATCAGCCTGAAGGTCATTTCCGAAACGGGGAGCCGGCGCATTGTCCGGTTCGCCTTTGAATATGCGTGCGCTTATGGAAGGAAAAAGGTCACCGCTATCAGCAAAGCCAATATCCTCAAGTTTTCTGACGGGTTGTTCCTGAGGGTTGCCCGGGAAGTAGCCCTGGGGTATCCGGGTATTGAATTTGAAGACAGATTGGTTGATAATATGACCATGCAGCTGGTGAAGAACCCGCGGCAGTTTGATGTCATCGTGGCGCCGAATCTTTACGGTGACATCCTGTCAGACCTCTGCGCCGGGCTGGTGGGGGGACTGGGAGTTGCGCCCGGTGCCAATGTCGGCGATGAAGTCGCCGTCTTTGAGCCGACCCACGGCAGTGCCCCCAAGTATAGCGGGCAAAACAAGGCGAATCCTATGGCAGTGATGCTCTCAGGGGTTATGATGCTTCGCCATCTGGGTGAGGAAGACGCTGCCGGTAGACTGGAAAAAGCCATTGCTGACGTTATCGTCGACGGTAAAAACGTTACCTATGATATAATGCCTGATAGCGCGTCCGGCGTCGGTACTTCACAGGTTGCCGATGCGGTGATAGAAAAACTGGCAGCAGGCTAAAGGGGGTGGCGCTAATAGCCGCTAAACTGAGGGAAATAAAGGCCAGAGACATTACCGATACGGTTGCCCGGCTCTGCCAGCGCGCCAATTTTGAGCTTAACGAAGATGTCCTGGCGGCACTGAAACAGGCGCAGCAGAGCGAGCAGTCCCCGCTGGGCAAAGAGATACTGCATCAGCTGGTGGAAAACGCCCGCATTGCTGAAGCCAAAAACCTGCCGTTGTGCCAGGATTGTGGTACCGCCGTTATTTTCCTTGAGGTGGGACAGGACACGCACGTGGTCGGTGGCGAGCTTGAGGCGGCGGTGACGGAAGGTGTCAGCCAGGGTTACACGCAGGGATACCTGCGCAAATCCATGGTCAATCAGCCGTTTTCCGAGAGAAAGAATACCAAAGATAATACTCCCCCGGTAATTCACACCGAAATTGTAAACGGGGACCATATCAGGGTTATCTGTTTGCCCAAGGGAGCCGGCTCCGAAAACATGAGCCGACTGGTAATGCTGCGGCCGGGCGATGGGCAGGAGGGTATTATTGATTCGGTTCTCAGGGCGGTGGATGAGGCCGGGGCCAGCCCCTGCCCGCCATTGATTGTTGGCGTGGGCATTGGCGCTACCTCGGAAGGAGCGATGATGCTGGCCAAGAAGGCACTATTGCGACCCGTTAACCAGCCGAATCCCGACCCGGAAATTGCCGCGCTGGAGGAAGAGCTTTTATCCCGCATCAACGACCTGGGTATCGGGCCTATGGGTATAGGCGGCACCACGACGGCGCTGGCGGTGCATGCTGAGGCCAGGCCGACGCATATTGCCAGCCTGCCGGTAGCCATAAACCTGCAATGTCACTGCGCCCGCCACAAGGAGGCCAGGTTGTAGAATGGAAGCGGTGCATATAACCATGCCTCTTGATCGAAAGACAATTAAGGAACTGACCACAGGCACCTCCGTGCTGATTTCCGGAACTATCTACACGGCGCGGGACGCCGCCCATAAGCGGCTCGTTGAAGCATTGAAAAAGAAGGAAGAGCTTCCGTTTGCCCTAAGAGGGCAGACTATCTATTACGTCGGACCATCCCCGGCGAGGCCGGGTCGTACCATCGGTTCCGCGGGTCCCACTACCAGCGGCCGCATGGACGTTTATACTCCCCGCATGCTGTCCGCCGGTGTGAAGGCGATGATTGGCAAGGGCAGCCGCTCTATGGAAGCGAGAGAAGCAATGCATAAATATAAGGCGGTCTACTTTGTCGCCACCGGCGGGGCCGGAGCCCTGCTTGCTCAGACGATTAAGAAGGCGACGGTTGTTGCCTACGAGGACTTGGGACCGGAGGCAATCAGGATGTTAACGGTGGATAATTTCCCGGCTATTGTGGCCAATGACATTTATGGGAATGACCTCTTCGAGCAGGGCCGGGCCCAGTACCGGAAAGAGAAAGGCTAGCCCATGGAATGTATTTTCTGCCGGATTGTGGCCGGTGAGCTTCCCAGCGATACGCTTTACCAGGATGATGAGGTCATGGCCTTCCGTGATATCAACCCTCTGGCCCCGACCCACGTGCTGATAATACCAAAGCGGCATATCGCGTTTCTGTCCGATTTGAGTGACGACGAAGTGTCGCTTATCGGGCGTATGGTCGGGGTGGCCAATAAGCTCGCCAGGCAGGAAGGCGTTGCCGAAAAGGGTTATCGGCTTGTGATAGGCAGTGGCGAGGACGGGGGCCAGGTGGTGCCCCACCTGCACATGCACCTTCTCGGCGGGAGAAGGCTGTCGGACAGGCTGTGCTAGTCAGCCTTCTGCTTTTCTTTGAAGCGATTCAGGTAGGCAAGTAACCCGGCGATGCTCTTGGCATCACAGATGCGCCCCGAGGCTATGAGTTCAGGTATTTCCCCGATTGGCACGCGGACAACGTTGATTGCTTCGGTATCTTCGGCGATTAGCTGGCTCGGCACCAGCCCAGTGGCAAGGTAAAGGTAAAGATACTCAGTGCAGTATCCCGGAGCCGAATAGAAGCCGCCCAGCCTCTTTACCTTCCGGGGCATATAGCCGATTTCTTCCCTTAGCTCGCGGTTGACCGCCTCTTCGGGGTCTTCACCGGGGTTAATGCCACCGGCCGGTATCTCCAGCAGTTCATTCTCCACCGGCTTGCGGAACTGTTTTACCAGCAGCACGTTATCACTCTCATCAATGACGACGACGGCAATGCAGTTGCTGTGCTCCACGATTTCCCGGGTCGTCTGCCGTCCATTGCTCAACTGGACGGAATCCACCCTCAGCTTTATCGCCCTTCCATCGTAAATTAGCTGGCTGGAAAGAGTCTCTTCCACGTAACTGATCCTCTCGTTTTTAAAAATGGCGGATGAGTGCTATCTCGCCGCAGTCGGGGAATTTGGGGCACCGGAAGCATTCGGTCCAGATCTTGCGCGGCAGCTCCATCTTATCTATCTTACTGAGACCAAATTTCTTAAAAAAAGCGGGCTGATAGGTCAGGCAGAAAATAGTGGGGATGCCAAGCGACTTCGCTTCCTTGAGGCAGGCATCGACGAGCACGGTACCCAAGCCCTGTTTCTGACATTTCTCAGCCACGGCGACGGACTTGATTTCCGCCAGGTCAGACCAGATAATGTGCATTGCCGCACAGGCAAGCACACGCTCGTCCTTGCGGTGGACGAAATAGTCGCGCATGTTTTCGTAGATATCACTCAAAGAGCGTGGCAGCATCTCGTCTCTGTCGGCGAAAAAATTGATAAGCTGGTGGATTTGGGGTACATCCTGGATTTTGGCTTTTTCTACCGTGCTCAATTTACCGTTTTCCTTTCAGTTTTTGCTCCAGCGAGCGATAAAAGATGGCTTCGGGGTGGATGCGCAGGAACCGTGTCCGGTGCGGGCTCTGTTTCACCGTGACAGACGCCCCGTCGGCAAGGGGCATATTGATATGCCCATCGATGCTGAGCGTTGCCTGATGTGGTGCCGTTACTGTTAGCTGAACTGATATTTCCGCCGGCAATACGAGTGCATAGGCAGGGCTGAGGTGGGGTGTAATTGGCACCAGCAGCAGTTCTTTTGACTGTGGGCACAGGATGGGTCCTCCAGCGGCCAGAGAGTAACCGGTGCTGCCTGTGGCCGTCGCGGCGATAACACCGTCGGCTTTGTAGTCGGTAAGGTGCTTCCCATCGATGCTGGCTGATACACGAATCAGGCGGGCAATAGTGCCCCTCGCCACTACCACATCGTTCAGGGCGTGATAGGTGTCTGTCTTTTCGCCATCGACAACAAGCTCGGCCTGAAGCATGGCCCTTTCATCGGTCCAGCCTTCTCCGGAAAGCAGGGCAGGCAACCTGTCGATAGCCTCATCAGCGCTGAGTTCGGTCATGAACCCGAGTTTGCCCAGATTTATGCCGATTATCGGAATCATTCGCGGGACCACGGCCTGTGCTGAGCGCAGAATTGTACCATCGCCGCCAACGCTCAAAACCAGATCCGTGTTGTCCAGTTGTGCCCTGGCGGTTTCGCCTTCCCAGGCGGAGCAGAGCCAGAC
>JAUWLN010000113.1 GCA_030613665.1 Dehalococcoidia bacterium | reverse complement strand
CTGGGATTTGCTGACCGCAAATGAAACATTGATGGCCGGGTTAAAAGCGCAGAACTCGGGCGAGGTGGAGGCAAACGTGGTCGTGAAAGGGCCCGTTTCCGTGGGTAAAAATACGGTCATTCGTTCCGGTTCCTATATTATTGGACCGGTGATAATCGGGGAGAACTGTGATATTGGTCCCAACTGCTATATCAGGCCCTGCACCGCCATCGGGGACAACTGTCATATCGGCAACGCGGTGGGAGTGAAGAACTGCATCATCATGAGAAACAGTAAACTTCCCCACCATAACTATGCCGGCGACAGCGTCATCGGCGAGTCGTGTAATCTTGGCGCCGGCACCAAAATCGCCAACCTGAGACTGGACAAGAAGACGGTACTCGTTCAGGGTACTGATACCGGCCGGCGTAAGCTGGGCGCCATAATCGGGGATATGGTGGAAACGGGGATAAACGCCAGCATCAATGTCGGCAGTATGATTGGTGACCGTACCTTTATCGGGCCGGGGGCGGTGGCGAGCGGGGTAATTTCGCCGGAATCCAGGATATTATGAGGAGGGGATGATGAGAAAGGCAGTTATTCTGGCCGCTGGAGAAGGACAGAGATTGAGGCCGTTCACGGTGAATCGGCCCAAGGTCATGCTGTCCATTGCCGGCAAGCCTATTCTGAAGTATGTAATTGAGGCACTGGCTCAGAAGGGTATTCGCGATATAGTGCTGGTGGTTGGTTACCACAAAGAGCAGGTGCTTGACTATTTCGGCTCCGGAGAGCCTTTCGGGGTCGACCTGACATATGTGACGCAGGAACGTCAGCTGGGTACGGCACACGCGCTGGCCCAGGCAAAAAAAGCCATCAAGGATAGTTTCCTGGTCCTGCCCGGAGATAACCTGATTACTGCGGAGACCATTGACCGCTTCGACGCCATCAAACCGGAGGCAGTGCTGGTAAAGAAGGTGGACAATCCGATGCGGTACGGCGTGGTGACGGTACAGCACGGAACGGTGAAAGCGATTATTGAGAAGCCGGAAGAAGCGACCAGCAACCTGGTCAGCACCGGTATATATGCCTTCAGCCAGGCCGTTTTCGATTTTGTTGAACCTCAACTGGACCTTCCTGATGTTGTCAATCGGATGATAAGCCAGGGCCAAAAAATCCAGGCTGTGGAAACCGAGGGCGCATGGCTGGACGCGATTTATCCCTGGGATATCCTGAATCTAAATGCCGCCATCCTGCAGCAGACCCGGGCGAGCTCAGCCGGCACCATTGAAGCTGGTGTTTCGATTAAGGGGGAGGTCTCCATCGGCGACGGTACGGTGATACGTTCCAATTCGTATATCGCGGGGCCGGTGGTTATCGGGGATGGCTGTGATATCGGGCCCGGCGTCTGCATCTTCCCGGCGACGAGCATCGGCAGTAACGTTGTCATGGCGCCGTTCACCGAGGTGAAAAACAGCGTCATCGGCAGCGACGTGAGTATCGGCCCGGGCAGCATCATAGAAGACTCGGTAATTGATAATAGCTGTGATATTAAAGGACAGTTCTCTGCGTGCCGCGGCCAGGAAGAAATTGCCGTTAACCACGAACATCATACTGTCAGTTTTGGGGCGATGCTCGGAGAGGGATGTGTGCTGGGCAACAGCGTGGTGGCACAGCCGGGCGTAATCGTCGGCAACTACAGCCAGATACGGTCACTGAAACTGATAAATGGAAGGCTGCCGGACCGGAGTCTGGTGGTATAACTCAGGCTTAAGGGGAGATATCTGACAAGATGTGCGGCATCGTTGGCTATATCGGGGAAAGACAGGCAAAGCCCATCCTGCTAAACTGCTTGGCCCGGCTGGAATACCGTGGCTATGACTCCTGCGGTATTGCGGTGGCCGGTGGGAAATTGCAGGTGCACAAGGACGCGGTCAGGGTGGGGGTCCTGAAAGAGAAGCTGCCGCGCCGCCTCGAAGGGAAAATCGGTATCGGGCATACGCGATGGGCGACCCATGGCGGACCGACCAAGGCAAACGCCCACCCGCACTGCGACTGCACCGGGAAAATCACCGTGGTGCACAACGGTATAATTTATAACTTCCAGCAGCTGCATCAGCAGCTCATCGAAGAGGGGCATACCTTCACTTCCGAAACGGACACCGAGGTTATTCCTCACCTTATCGAGAAATATTTTACCGGCGACCTGGAGGAGGCAGTGGCGAGAGCACTGGCTGAGATGGAAGGCTCCTACGCCATCGCGGTGCTCATGGAAGGCAGGCCCGAGCTCATTGCCGCGAGGAAAGACAGCCCGTTGATTATCGGCATCGGTGATGGGGAAAACTTCATCGCCTCGGACGTGCCGGCGGTACTGGACCACACCAGCCGGGTCGTCTATCTGGAAGACGGTGATATCGCTGTGGTTAGAAAAGAAGGCTTTCAGGTTAAAAGGAAAGGCAAGGTGGTTGACCGTCAGCCGCACCAGGTGACATGGAGCGTGGGGGACGCGCAGAAGGGCGGCTACGAGCACTTCATGCTCAAGGAAATCCACGAGCAACCTAAGGTGATACGGGATACCATCAGAGCCTACCTGACGGCTGATGAAGCGGATTCTAACCGGGATATTTTTACGGAGGGTGGTGAAAGGGAAATACTTATCCTGGCCTGTGGCACCTCCTATCATGCGGCACTGGTCGGGAAATATGTTCTGGAGCAACTATTCAGGGTTCCGGTCAGGACCGAGATAGCTTCCGAGTTTGGCTTTCTGGGGCAAACCTCGGCTCGAAGCCAAGCCGTGGTCATTACCCAGTCCGGCGAGACGGCCGACGCACTGAAAGCAATTAAAAAGCTCAGGAGCGAAGGCTGCCCGGTAACCGTGATAACCAACGTCATCGGCAGCTCCGCCACCCGCCTTGCCGACCAGGTCCTCTGCACGCAGGCGGGCCCGGAGATAAGCGTCGCCGCGACCAAGAGCTATACCGCGCAACTGATGGCTTTGTACTGGATGGCCCTGCCCCTGGCCAGAATCGACTTGAGACGAAAAGACAGTCTCATTGCAGAACTGAGGCAGTTGCCGGGCAGGGTGCAGCGTATACTGGATGACGAGGAAAAAATCGCGCAGCATGCCGCGCAGATTGCCAAGTATGACCACGTCTTCTTCATCGGGCGCGGCATCAACTATCCGGTGGCACTGGAAGGCGCATTGAAACTGAAGGAGATATCCTATATCCATGCCGAGGGCTATGCGGCGGGAGAATTGAAGCACGGCCCATTTGCCCTGCTCAGTAGCGAGGCACCGGTCGTGGCGATTGTGGCGCCGGATAATACTTATGATGCCATGCTGACCAGCATCAAGGAGGTCAAGGCCAGGAACTCCCCGGTGCTCGCCCTGGTTGAGGAGGGGGATGAGGTGATCGAGGAAGTGGCCGATTCGGTGATTGTCGTGCCGAAGGTCGAGCCATTGTTTTCGCCGGTGGTAAATACCGTGGTGCTGCAGCTTCTGGCCTACTATGCCGCCAAGGAACGCGGCTGCCCCATCGATTTCCCCAGGAACCTGGCGAAGAGCGTAACCGTTGAGTAGCAGCGCTCCAGTCTACCACAGGGAAGCGGAACCCCCAATCACGTTGATTACAAAGTGCTGGTCAAGGCAGGCTCGCCTGAGGGTTGAGATAGAAAAAGACTGAGGAAATGCCGAAAAAGCTGAAAAAAGGACTGCTTATCTTTGCCGGGACAGTATTCACCGCGATAGGCATCATTGGTATCTTTGTTCCCATTCTGCCCACGACCCCTTTTCTGCTGCTGGCGGCTGCCTGTTATCTGCGCAGTTCGCGGAGGTTATATAACTGGCTATTAAACAACAGATTTTTTGGCGCCTACGTGCGCAATTACCGGGACGGAAGAGGCATGCCGCGGAAAATAAAAATTGCCACCATCCTCCTGCTGTGGATAACGATTGCCTGTTCCATCATTTTCGCGGTTCAGGCCCTGGTTATCAGGGTAATATTGCTTGTCGTAGCTGTTGGCGTAACGGTTCATATCATGCTTATAAAAACGACCCCGAAAGACCAGAATCAGAACAGGGTTAGCGACCGGTAATTGAAGTAAAAAGAAAAGCCCTGTTTTCATCAGGGCTGGTTTCATTCTCTGGTGGAGACGGGGGAGGCCCCAAGCTTCATAACTCCAAAGCAATTCTAAATTCACCCTACACAAAGTCTACCTCTTTTAAAGCGCACGCCGCACCCTCAGAATCATCCTATCTGTTGCCTGACGTATTCCGTGTCGTATGGAGGGTGGCGAAATGCAAAATCTAGAGTCATTGATAGAGCGCTATCGAAACGAGGGTCTGAGCTTTATCCCTATTCCGTACAAAAGCAAGGTCCCTGTGATCGAATGGAAGCAATTTCAACAAACAAGACCGGATGATGGCCAGGTGAAAGGTTGGTTCAATGGACGAGACACCAATTTAGCCGTGATATGTGGTTCGGTATCCGGCGGGTTGGTAGTGCTGGACTTTGACAGTGAGGAGGGATTCGAGGAATTCTTCAGGGTTAGCTCTCAGAAGATAGGCAGGAACATATTTGACTTCACTCGTATATCAAAGACAGCGCGCGGATATCACGTCTGGGTGAAAGTCACCGAACACGTCAAGAATCAGAAATATCCAGCCCTTGATATTAAATCAGATGGTGGCTACATCATCGCTCCTCCATCGGTGCACCCGGACGGGGCCAGATACGAACTTTTAAATCCAGATATCCCAATCAGGAAAGTTCAAAGCCTCAGCGAGATTGGAATTGACGTTACAGCCAAGCCACGGGTCAAGAGGGAGACAACTAACAATGAGCCTTATTGGGTAATGCGGGCACTTGCCGGTGTGGCGGACGGCGAGCGTGGTGATACTGCCATTAAACTAGCTGGCTATTTCCGCAATCTTATGCCCATCGGAGTGACCACTTCCCTTCTGGTGGATTGGAACTTGAAGAATGGACCACCCATGGAAGAAGCACGAATCCTTAAGACGGTTGAATCAGCCTATAAGTATCCCGAACACAAGCCGATGGCTAATAGTATTTATACTCTTTATAACAACTGTCCTGATGGCAAGACCGCAGATATAGAGTGTGACAAAAGCGTGACAGAAAGTGTGACAGGGGTCGGAGAAAACGGGGGAAACGCAACATTGCCAGTGGCAAAAAGGATAGAAGAATTTTTCCGTGATTCGTCTGGCTGGGTGAGCGTAGACCAGATAGACCGTGAATTCGAAATTAAAACTCCTACAGAGAAAACAAACAGACGGAAGATCATTCAAAGGCTTAAGGACAGCGTGACAATAGAGTGTCATCAACGTGACAACAAACTTTTCAGATTCATAAACACAAGAGTTCGGCTGATTGATTTCAAGGCAGCCACTACCAGAACGCCCTTGGCACTGAAGTACCCTTTTGGCATTGAGCGTTATTTCAACACCTATCCCGGCAACGTTATCGCGCTGGCTGGCGCCGCGGATTCTGGTAAGACTGCCATGTTACTCAACTTTATTCGGCTTAATCAATTCGACTTCCCTATTTACTACCAATCTTCAGAAATGGGGAAGGAGGAGCTGGCAAGCCGATTGGAGAAGTTTGAAGATATTAAGCTGGAGGAATGGAGCTTCACGGCTGAGGAACGCTCCAGTAACTTTTCGGACGTTATTAGGCCCGATGCCATCAACATAATCGACTACATGGAG
>JAUWLN010000144.1 GCA_030613665.1 Dehalococcoidia bacterium | reverse complement strand
TAGATTACTCAACCGATACCGTCTACAGTGTTAATAATCAGTATGCCGGCAACTCCGTGGGTTTTAAGAAACTGGCCCTTCGATTGGCTATTCGTAAGGCTCATCAGGAAGGGTGGCTGGCCGAGCATTTTATGATAATGGGAGTGCATGGTCCGGATGGTCGCAAGACTTACTTCGCGGGTGCCTTTCCCAGTGCCTGTGGCAAGACCTCTACCGCCATGCTTCCAGGGGAGACCATTCTGGCTGATGACATCGCTTATGTTCGTAATATCGGTGGAGTTTGCCGTTCCGTGAATATTGAAGCTGGTATCTTCGGCATTATTCATGATGTCAACTCTAAGGACGACCCACTAATCAACCAGGTACTTACCAGTCCGGGAGAGATTATTTTTTCCAATATTTTAGTCAAAGATGCCAAGTGTTGGTGGTTGGGAATGGGTAGTGAGCTTCCTAAGGACGGAGCAAATTACACCGGGCACTGGTACGAAGGTAAGACCGATGAGACGGGTGAAGCAGTCCTGCCCGCTCACAAGAACGCCCGTTATACTGTAGCCCTCAAGGCACTGCCAAATTGCGACCCTGAATTGGAAGACGCCCTGGGAATAGAGGTGAGTGGCGTAATATATGGTGGTCGCGATTATCGAGGTTATGTGCCCGTCCAGCAGGGTTTTGATTGGGAGCACGGTATTATCGCCTATGGAGCAGCTCTGGAGACAGAAACAACCTTTGCTCTTGTTGAGGAAGAAGGGAAACGTGAAATAAATATCATGAGCATTCAAGACTTCATCTCTATTCCCCTGGGGCAGTATGTCAAGAACTACCTGGAATTTGGAAAGGGGCTTGAGAAAGCGCCCCTGGTATTTGGCGTTAATTACTTTTTGAGAGATTTGAAAACAGGAGAGTTCTTAAACGATCGCCGGGATAAGCACGTGTGGGTAAAGTGGATGGAGCTGCGCAAGCATAATGACGTTGCGGCGATAAAATCTCCTACTGGCTGGATTCCCAAGTACGAGGACTTGAGTCGGCTCTTCCGTCAGGTACGAGGTAAAGACTATGCCAAAGAGGATTACATCCAGCAATTCACCACTCGCGTTCCTGAAAACCTGGCCAAGATAGAGCGAGTGGAGAAATTCTACCGGGAAAATGTTGTCGACACCCCGACGGAGCTCCTGAGGGTACTTGACGAGCAGCGGGAGCGCCTGTTGAAAGCCAGGGAGCGCTTCGCTGACTACATCTCACCCGAAGACCTTGACGAATAGCGGGCTTCACGGTCTACTGGCGTGTCATTCCTGTATCTGCGCTTACGCTTACGCGTGTTTTAGACAGGGGCGGGAACAGCGGAAGTTATTGAATAAAGCAGGGGAGAAATACGGGGATTATATCCTGCCCGCTAAACTGAGATAACAAAAGCTGTCAGGTTGATTTTTACTCCTCCATACTCTCGATGATGATTTCTGCAGAGAGCCTGGCACCGATAGCCGCGGGCAGCGCACACTTGGCATACCCTTCGGCAGCTATGAAAGCCTGCATGTTTTCCTTGCTTGCCCGGGGGTCCATGTATCGACCGAAGACCACGTCTTCCTGTATCTCAGCGCACTGCAGTGAGCCAAGCGCCTCTTCAAAGCGTGGTAAAAACCTGCGGGTGGCATCCATAGCCGCCCCTGTTTTCGAGTAGTCAGTCATATCATCACTGCCAAAGTAGAGCCCGAGGACAATCAGCCCCCCGGATACGGCGCCGCAGATTCTGCCAGTGACGCCAAATCCCGGAAAAGGGGAAAGCGCTTTTATCATGTCCATGTTTCCCAGACCGAACTCCTCCATCACGGGAAGAGCTGCACCCTTGGCTCAGCTGTGACTGAGGAATTCACACTCCTCGGCTTTTCGCTGGACACGGTCAAGGATTTCCTCTTTGCCGGCGATTATTTCCCCTTTAAGCAGGGTCTTTCGGGGGATGCCCTCCGTGTTGAGTTTGCTGAACCAGGCGTTGATTGCCCTGGTGTCCCAGGCTCTATCGGCCAG
Organism: Dehalococcoidia bacterium; assembly: GCA_030613665.1. Taxonomy (GTDB): domain Bacteria; phylum Chloroflexota; class Dehalococcoidia; order Dehalococcoidales; family RBG-16-60-22; genus E44-bin89. The sequence continues at coordinate 2,327 of JAUWLN010000144.1, read as the reverse complement.
TTCCTGCATTTTTTCATTCAGCGCTGCGTGCTCAACCATATAATGCCTCCTTTTAGAGTCAAATAGTGCCATATTTCACTTAAATTCACGGCTAAGGGAGAGTGGAGCCACCCTCAATGAGCAACGTCTGGCCGGTCATAAAATTGGAGGCTTCAGAGGCGAGAAAAACGGCCGCGCCCATATAGTCCGAAGTGTCGCCCGTTCTGCCCATGGGGATGGATTGTATTGTCTCCTGGAGCTTATCCGGATTTTCCGCATAGTATTTTTTATTTAAAGGAGTGATGGTGGGTCCGGGGCCAATGGCATTCACGTTAATATTGTATTTCGCCCATTCCATTGCCAGGCAGCGTGTCAGGTGGGAAACGGCGGCTTTGGAAGTGGCATAAACCGAACGCTCTGCCATGGCTCTCAGGCTCGCATCGGAGGAAATGTTGATTATCTTCCCCTTTTTCTGCTTTATCATCTCTCTGCCCACAAGCTGGCAGCAGAAAAATACGCCCCTGAGATTGGTATTCATGATATGGTCCCAGTCTTCCCGGGTGAAATCTTCCGCAGGTTTTCTCACGATAACCCCGGCATTGTTGACCAGGATATCGATTTTGCCATGATTTGTCATCACCCTGGAAACCATGGCTGCTATCGACGACTCGTCGCTGACGTTGGTGGGAATGGAGGCGGCATTCAGGCCTTCTTTCTTAAGGGACTCGGCGGCTTTTACCCCCTCTTCCGCCCTGCGGTTGGCAATGATAACCGCTGCGCCGGCCTGGGAGAGGCCGCGTGAGATGGCAAGCCCGATTCCCTGGTTGCCGCCGGTGACTATGGCTACCTTTCCGGTAAGGTCAAATATCTCCATCTTCTGCACCTCCTCGATGCTATTACAATATATAAATTGGCGGTGTTCGTCAATATACCGCCTGGTATGATAAAATGTTACGTCGCTCCCGGTCATTGCGAAGGCGACAAAATTTCGGTTCCTCACATCGTTGAATTAAAGCTATGCAGTCTGCGGAGTTTTCTAAAAACCAGCCATCATTAATTGAATACCGGAATGTCATCGTAAGCAAGAATGACCGCGTCGTGTTGAACGGCATAACGCTGGCCATCGATTCCGGGGAGCACGTTGCCGTCCTGGGACCCAATGGCGCCGGCAAGTCGTTTCTCATCAGGACCATTACCCGTGAATGCTATCCCCACGCTGGAGTCCCCGATTCTTACGTGCGTATTCTTGGCAGAGAGGACTGGAATGTCTTCGAGCTACGCAATCTACTTGGGATTGTCACCGGCGACCTGGCGGTGCTTTGCAACCGGAACTTCACCTGCCGGGAGATTATTTTATCCGGGTTCTTCGGCAGCATCGGGATATGGCCGTATCACAAGGTGACGCGGGCGATGGAGCAGAAAGCGCGTGAGATAATAGCGCTGTTGGAAATACCGCATCTGGCGGAACGATATATGAACCAGATTTCAACGGGTGAGGCGCGGCGAGTACTTATCGGCCGGGCGCTGGTGCATGACCCTCAAGCGCTGGTTCTGGATGAGCCGACCACAAGCCTGGACTTTCACGCTGCCCACAGGCTTCGAGGTATGCTGAGCAAGATTGCGAGCGCCGGCACCGGCATTATTATGGTCACGCACAACACCGTGGATATAATACCCGAGATTGAACGCGTAATCCTTCTCAAGGCCGGCAGGGTCTTCAAGGACGGCAAAAAGGAGAAGGTGCTGACATCGGAATCGCTTTCCCATCTGTTCGGCACACCGCTGGAGGTGGTGAGGCGCGACGGGTATTATTACATATGGTAGGCTGGCGGAAAATTCGGGTGGCTCAATTAAGTTGAGATGACTTTCTCGGCTTTGAGCAGAATATCTGTTATGTCGGACATGTTGGATACCTGGCCGACCGCTATCTTGTCTGTCAATTGTAAATGGGACAGGCATGTCCCGCAGGCAAGAATAGTTACACCCTGATTCTCAAGCCGTTTTATCTCTTCCAATGACAGTGAACCTTCAGTAACCAATTTGACACCGCTGTTCATAAAGATAACGGTCCCGGGTTTTACTCTACGCCCACCTAATTCATGAAGGAATCTTAGCATCAGGAGGCTGCCGAGCTCATGGTTTTCACCTCTACCCATTACCTCTGAGCCAATGAAAAGCACTGAATCTGAGAACGATTCTTTTTCCCTGGTCATCTGATATTGCTCCTTTGTATGATTAATGTTGGCTTAAGAGGCAACTCGAATTTATGGCAGTCTGTATCCGTAGACTTATGCTTTGAAAAGTGGCACGCCTAGAGGGATTCGAACCCACGACCCTCGGTTCCGAAG
>JAUWLN010000157.1 GCA_030613665.1 Dehalococcoidia bacterium | reverse complement strand
GGTCATCTGATATTGCTCCTTTGTATGATTAATGTTGGCTTAAGAGGCAACTCGAATTTATGGCAGTCTGTATCCGTAGACTTATGCTTTGAAAAGTGGCACGCCTAGAGGGATTCGAACCCACGACCCTCGGTTCCGAAGACCGATGCTCTGTCCGCTGAGCTATAGGCGCACGTACCAATTATAACTGATGAGTGCGGCGGCGGCAATGATTTCCCGATTAAACTGGCTTGACAACCTGTCCGGTATCTTGTTCTAATCAGGTAGAAATTAAGGATAGAGGTAAGGACACATGGATACAGGTCTGAAAGGAAAAGTGGCGCTGGTTACCGGCAGCGGGAGCGGCATCGGCAAGGCGATAGCACTCGGTCTGGCCGGAGAAGGCGTGGACATCGCGGTCAATGATGTGAATGAGCAGAACGCCGATGGCGCGGCGGCTGAGATACGTGAAATGGGCAGCCGTGCCATGGCATTGATGGCCAGTGTGGCCGATGAGGCTGAAGTCGGGGGAATGGTCGACCGGATAGTGGCGGAGTGGGGTGGCATTAATATACTGGTGAACAACGCCGGGGTAAATAATCATCTGCTTATCGAAGATACGGAAAAAAAAGAGTGGGAGCGGGTTCTTTCGGTCAACCTGGGCGGCGCTTTCAACTGCAGCAAGGCGGTGCTTCAATCGATGAAAAAGAGGGGTGGGGGCAGGATAATCAATATCATCTCCTATTCCGGGGAGCACATGACCATGATTGGCGGCGTATCCTACACCTCGTCCAAGTCAGGCATCTGGGGACTGACCCGCCAGCTTTCCTTTGAGCTCGGGCCGTACCAGATTACGGTCAACGGCATTTCCCCGGGCAATGTCATTACCCCGATGCTCAAAGCCGGCACCACGCCGGAGCGCCTGGCCGAGATGAAGAAATGGTATCCATTGCGTGACATGCCGACGCCTGAAGATGTTGCCGATGCGGCGGTTTTTCTTGCCTCTGACCGTGCCCGGATGATTACCGGCGTCAATCTGGAAGTGGACGGCGGCATCACCAAGCCGATTGCCATCGGTGTTGACTGGGATACCTATGTCAGGGTGAAGAAAGAAGAGGCCAAAGAGAGGAAGAGATAAGAGAGTGGGGTGAGTGGAGGGATTCGAACCCTCGTTCTCCAGGGCCACAACCTGGCGCCTTAAACCACTCGGCTACACTCACCACAACCAGGGCTATTATAGCGGAAAGACGGCCGTGCTTTCAAATTAACACGTGTTTTCGGTTTGTCCGGTTACTTATCGGCGAGTTGGACGATGGTCACTCCGGTGCCACCCTCGCCGTATCCACCAATGCGGTATGATTTCACCAGCGGATGTTTTGCCAGCACTTTCTGGATGGCCTGACGCAGCGTTCCCGTGCCCTTGCCGTGAACCACCCTGACCTGAATCAGGCCGGACATGAAAGCATCGTGCAGGTACTGGTCAAGCCGAAACAGCGCTTCGTCAACCGTGAGCTGGCGAAGGCGTATCTCGTCCGGGACCGTTATCTTTTTGCCCTGATAGTCGTCCTTGTTCATCAAATCTGCGCCTTGATTGTAGCACCTGATAACGTCAGGGACAAATCCTTGTGAGGGTCGACGTTCCAGTGTTAGAATAAATCGGTACATGCGAGAAGGATATATAAGATGCCTCTGGATGCCATCGTTGTCAAAGGTGCCCGCGAACACAACCTGAAGAATATAGACGTCACCATTCCCCGCGACAGGCTGGTGGTTATCACTGGCGTCTCAGGCTCAGGGAAAAGCTCGCTGGCTTTTGACACCATCTATGCTGAAGGCCAGCGCCGCTATGTGGAATCGCTCTCGGCATATGCCCGTCAGTTTCTGGGCCGGATGGAGAAGCCCGATGTCGACTACATCGAGGGCCTGAGCCCGGCGATTTCAATCGACCAGAAAGGCCCGAGCAAGAACCCTCGCTCTACTGTGGGCACGGTGACCGAGGTCTATGATTACCTGAGGCTGCTTTTCGCCCGGGTCGGCCATCCCCACTGCCCCGAGTGCGGCCGGGAAATCACCACCCAGACGGTGCAGCAGATAGTGGACGCGGTGCAGGGGCTCCCGGAGGGCAAGCGCATCATGGTTATGGCGCCGCTGATACGCGACCGCAAGGGGGAGTACCAGCAGGTTTTTATGGACCTGCGCAAGGCGGGCTATGTCCGGGTGAGGGTCGACGGCGAGGTTCACGACCTCTCCGAGGAATTCCAACTGGATAAAAAAAAGAAGCACTCCATTGAGGCGGTGGTCGACCGTCTGGTGGTCGGGCAGGGAGAGAGGCAGAGGATTGCCGATTCGGTAGAGACAGCCCTCAAGCTTGGTTCCGGGATGGTACTGGTTTCTATCATAGATGGTGAAGCGCTGCTCTTCTCCGCGCATTTTGCCTGTGTCTACGATGGCATCAGCCTCGGCGAGATAACACCGCGCACCTTCAGCTTCAACAGCCCGCACGGTGCCTGCCCCGAATGCACCGGTCTGGGGGTCAAGCTTGAAATCGAACCGGACCTGGTTATACCCAATAAAGAGCTATCCATCGCCGGGGGAGCAATTCGTCCCTGGCAGTTTCAATCCTGGTATTTCTATCAGCTCGATTCCCTGGCGAAACAGTACGGTTTCTCCCTGAACACCCCGGTCAAGGACCTCGAGGAGAAACAGCTGAACCTATTGCTGTACGGTGAAGAGGGGAACTGGTACCGTTACCGGAGTCGCTTCGGGCGGGTCAGGGAGTATTTCAGCGGTTTTGAGGGCGTTATTCCCAGGATGGAGCGTCTTCACCGCGATACCGAGTCGGAAAACTCGCGAGCGGATATTGAACGCTATATGGTCTCCACGCCCTGTCCCGTTTGTCAGGGCAAGCGGCTGAAACCGGAGTCGCTGGCGGTGACCATCGGCGGCAGGAATATTACGGATGTCAGTGAGATGTCCGTGGTGCACGAACTGGAGTGGATAACCGAAATTGGCGACAGGGTACTCAGCGAGCGGGAAAAGATGATCGCCCGGGAGATACTCAAGGAGATTCAGGCACGACTGGGCTTCCTGAAGGATGTGGGACTGGAATACCTGACCCTTGACCGTGCCGCAGCGACGTTGAGCGGTGGTGAAGCGCAGCGGATTCGTCTGGCTACACAGATTGGCAGCGGGCTTATGGGCGTGCTCTACATCTGTGATGAGCCCACCGTGGGGCTGCACCCGGCAGATGACGCCCGTCTTATCAACACGATGAAGCGTTTGCGGGACCTGGGCAACACGATATTGATTGTTGAGCACGATGAAGCCATGATGCGTGCCGCCGACCACATCATTGATATGGGCCCCGGTGCTGGCGAGCATGGTGGCTGGATTGTGGCCACGGGCACTTTGGACGATATTCTGACCAGCCCGGAATCCATCACTGGCCAGTATCTCAGCGGCGCGAAGCGGATTCCTTTACCCGACAGGCGGCGCCCCGGTAACGGCGGTGAAATCGTGGTCAGGGGGGCGAGGCAGAATAACCTGAAAGGTATCGATGTCCATATCCCGCTGGGCAAATTTGTCTGCATTACCGGTGTCTCCGGCAGCGGCAAAAGCACCCTGATTGACGAGATATTGTACCGGAAGCTGGCTCAGGTTTTCTACCGTTCGAGAGAGAGGGCTGGTGACTGTGACGAAAGCATTGGTATGGAGCATCTCGATAAGGTGGTCAATATTGACCAGTCGCCGATTGGCCGGACGCCGCGGAGCAATCCGGCTACCTATACCGGTACATTCACGCCGATTCGCGAGT
>JAUWLN010000163.1 GCA_030613665.1 Dehalococcoidia bacterium | reverse complement strand
CTCTGTCCTTACCTCTCCCTTGGTCAGGTGCCCGATAGGGAACAGGGCGTGGCGTAATTGCTCCTGTGTCAGCGCGTAGAGAAAGTAAGACTGGTCTTTTTGCCGGTCCCTGCCTTTCCGGAGAAGCATCCTTCCGGAAATGTCATCCCTGGTCACTTTGGCGTGGTGTCCGGTAGCGATGCGGCGCGCTCCCAGCGATCTGGCTTTATCCAGGAGGGCGTCAAACTTGATGTAGCGATTGCAGAGCACGCAGGGATTCGGTGTCCTCCCCGCGCGGTACTCCTGGCAGAAAGGGGCAATGACCTTCTCGTGGAAGATGTCTCTTAAATCAAACACGTGATGGGGAATGCCGAGCGCATCGGCCACACGTCGAGCATCGGTGATGAAGGCAGGAGCCGTGTCTGCTGAGGTGTCTGCCTTATCTCCGGTGCACACTCGCATGGTGACGCCGATAACGTGATGTCCTATTTCTTTCAGCAAAGCGGCGGCGACAGAGGAATCAATACCGCCGCTCATGGCAACGGCTACTTTATCCACGATTTATTCCCTGAGAGAAGCTTTCCCGAGTCGAGTTTTATAGAGGATGGATTAGCCCATTTTCTTCCTGTAACGCTGCGCGATGGCGATGACCATGTCCACCACTCCGACCGCAGTATCACCGAGATTGAATATGAAAAAATTAATCATGACTCTTCAGAAGTGGTGACATGGCTCTCAGCTTGGTTACAATACGGGGCAGTACCTCCAGCACGTGGTCGATTTCTTCTTCTGTCGTCCATTTGCCCAGGCTGAACCGCAGGGAGCTGGGGGCCTGCAATGGGTCCAGACCACGCGCCGTCAGGACATGGGATGGTGCGGTGACAGCGGAGGTGCAGGCAGAGCCCGTCGAGCAGCAGATGCCTTCCCGGTCGAGTTTCAGACACATTGCCTCGCCCTCGGCATACGGGATGCTCACGTTGAGGTTATTGGGCAGCCTTGCCTGTGGGTGTCCATTGAGGCGGGCATAGTCAATGCTCTCCAGAATGCCATTGCGCAGTTTATCACGGCGCCGGGTTACCCTTTCCGCTTCTTCATCGGTTTCCTGCCGCGCAATCTGTGCCGTCTTTCCCAGGCCCACAATGCCGGGAACATTGTGGGTGCTGGCTCTCCGCCCGAATTCCTGCTCACCACCGTGCATAAAGGAGACGAGCCTGGTGCCTTTTTTTACGTAGAGCGCCCCAACGCCCTTGGGACCGTACAGTTTATGGGCGGACATGGAGAGCAGATCAACGCCGAGTTCGTCAACGGTAAACGGAACGTGCCCTACTGCCTGTACGGCATCGGTGTGCAGATAAACGCCGGCTTCCCGCGTAATCCGGGCAATTTCGGCAATCGGCTGAATGGTGCCGACCTCGTTGTTGGCATGCATTATGGAGACGATGATGGTCTTATCCGTAATCGCCCGGCGGACATCGTCAGGGTCAACCATACCGTACTCATCCACGGGCAGGCAAGTTATCTCGAATCCCTGTGTTTCCAGGAAGTGGCTGGTTTCCAGGATGGCGTGGTGCTCAATGGACGAGGTGATGATATGCTGGCCTCTGCCCTCGCTGGCATAGGCAACGCCTTTGAGCGCAGCGTTGTCCGCCTCGGTGCCGCCGCTGGTGAAGACGATTTCCTCATCCCGGGCACCAATGAGCGCGGCTACGCTGGCCCTGGCTTCCTCGATGGCCTCTTTCGCATCCTGCCCGCAGGCATAGATACTGGAAGGGTTCCCGAATGAACTGGTGAAATAGGGCAGCATCGCTTTGACCACATCGGGGTGGGTAGGCGTGGTGGCGGCATAATCAAGATAAATTCTCTTCATATTAACGCTCCTCGGTGTCAACACCTACCGGGTCGATGCGTACTCCCTTGCTGGTAACCCAGGCGATGCCCTGTTCAATGTCGTTATCGTCGCCCTCCAGTTCGAGCAGGACCCAGCCTTCATCTTTGGAAACGTCGGCACGGCGGATATTTGTAATCAGGGTAAACTGCTGCCCGAGGTTATAGATTATGGGCTCCTGAATTTGTTCCTCGGTAAAGGTAAGCATGAAACGCTGCTTGCTCATCTCACTCCTCGTTTTCGGTTAGTTCCTGCTCCATTCGCTTTCTCATTTGCTCAAGTTCATCACCGGGCGCACGGACGCCGCATTGTTTTTCCAGTTCGTGCAGCCTTTCCTCAAGTTTGTCCTGCTCTCGCAATACCAGCTTGATGGCTTCGGCGATGGGGTCCGGCAATTGCCCGTGGTCCAGTTCCAGCATTGGCTTGCGGCGGTCTTCCACCGACCGCCCCGGAACGCCCACCACCGTGACTCCGGCCGGGACCGACTTGATGACCACCGAGCCGGAACCGATGCGGGCATCGTCGCCGATGGTTATGGGACCCAGCGCAATTGCCCCGGAACCGATGACCACGTTGTTGCCTATAGTGGGATGGCGCTTCTTTTTCTCGGCGGTCGTTCCGCCCAGCACCACCCCCTGGTATATCAGGACGTCATCGCCGATTTCGGATGTCTCCCCGATGACGACCCCGGCGCCGTGGTCGATAAAGAACCGGCGACCGATGCTGGCCCCGGGGTGAATTTCAATGCCGGTAAAGAAGCGGCCGGAGTGGGAGATTAATCGTGAAATCAGGCGAAACTTGCGCTGCCATAAAAAATGTGCCAGGCGGTGCAGCCACAGTGCGTGCAGTCCCGGATAGCAGGAGAGGACTTCCAGGGTGCTCCTCGCTGCCGGGTCCTTGGCAAAGACGGTCTGGATGTCTTCCTTCAGTATCTTAAACATAAAATACGCTCACAAATTAAAAACCAAGGGCTTCAGCGGTTACTTCAAGACCCTTGGTCCAAGCTACTGCCGCTTCCCTACGCTCGCATTACCGAGGTCAGGTCCACAGGGTCGGCACCAATTGCCTCTCAGCTCTTAAGCTCCCCTAGCGGTTACATATCAATTATAATGAATATAACACAAGCCCGGTAAAAATGCAAAGAACCGGGTACCATCATCACATCTCCTGGAAAAGCCAGGTGGAGAGGTAGCGCTCTCCGGTATCGGGCAGGATGACCACGATGAGCTTGCCCTCACTCTCTGGCCTTCTGGCGATTTCCAGGGCAGCCCAGGTGGCGGCTCCAGACGATATGCCGACCAGTAGCCCTTCCTCCCTGGCCAGCCGGCGGGCCATTGTCCCGGCGTCTTCGTTGCTGACCCTGACGATTTCGTCTAACAGGTCGGTTCTGACGATATCAGGTATGAAGCCGGCGCCAATGCCCTGAATTTTATGCGGCCCGGCCTTGCCGCCGGAAAGCACCGGCGAATCAATCGGCTCAACGGCAATGGCTTTAAATTCGGGTTTTCTCGCCTTGATGGCCTCGGCAACGCCGGTGATTGTCCCCCCGGTGCCAACGCCGGCCACCAGGATGTCAACCCTGCCATCGGTATCCCGCCATATTTCATCGGCGGTGGTTACCCGGTGCACCTCCGCATTGGCCGGGTTTTTAAACTGCTGCGGGATGAAAGAATTG
>JAUWLN010000002.1 GCA_030613665.1 Dehalococcoidia bacterium | reverse complement strand
AATGTCATCTGCTTTTAACTCTTCACGGATGGCACGAACCAGAGACAATTGAAGGGGTGCCACATCCTCCAACTGTTTCCTGGCTTTGGTTTGAATCTCGGCCACCTCTTCCGCTTTCCAGGTGCTTTTACTTTTTTCTGGCAGAGCCTCAAGTAGAAGTCTGAGTGCATTACGAGCATCGCTCACAATTCCCAGATGGGTAGCGTGATTTCGCCCTATCTCAGCCGAATCCACATTTATATGTATTAGTTTCTGGTCATCCCTGAATGATATGGGAGCTTTGGGTGTAGAATACAAACGGCTTCCAACCGCCAAAATGACATCCGCCTGAGGAAAAGTCCAGGGGATCGGACCGTACCCGGAATAAAAGACGCCTAATAATAATGGGTGGTCACCCGGGATAGCACCTTTCCCTTCCGGAGTGGTGATTACCGGGGCATTTAATTTCTCGGCAACCAGTGTTAGCTCTCTGGTGGCGTCAGAAGATATCACCCCTCCCCCTGCCCAGATAACCGGTTTCTTCGCGTTAGCCAGAAGATTGGCAGCGTTATCAATCTGGCTTTTTTCCGGCTTTGTTACGGAGACCGCTTCGGAAGCCTTGTTATCATCCATCTGCCCGGAAGCCTGGAGCATATCTCTGGGAATCTCGATTTCCACAGGTCTTTGCCGTCCGGACCTCAGTTCACACATCGCTTTCCGTACCGCCCACGGGATTTCATTTACCTGGCGGACACAATAGCACCATTTGGTTAAAGGGCGAAACACCTCCATCTGTCTGACAACTTCATGAGTCGCCCCACCCCCTTTATCCAGATCGTTGGTCCCGACCTGCCCTGAAATCAATAAAACAGGAGTAGAAGTGGCATACGCCGTGCCAATGGCGGCCGCCGTGTTTAACACACCGGGGCCGGGCACAACAAGAGCCACGCCGATTTTCCCGGTGGTCCGGGCGTAACCAAAGGCCATATAGGCTGCGGTCTGTTCCTGGCGCACCGAAATCCAGCGCATGCCTTCCTGTCTGGAAACAGAGTCGAGCATCTCCATCACTTGCTCGCCGGGGAGACCGAAAACCACGTCCACGCCCTCACTAGCTAAAGATTTAATAAGCATATCGGAGCCGGTTAATTCGGACATCATATACCTCCTGTAAGCAAAAATGTGCTGGCTTTAATCAAAATTTGCTATTACTTTATCAGAAACGGCTTTCTCTCGCAACAATTTATTATGATTCCCTTCAAGCCCGTTTTCCAGATATGGTACAATAAACTACTCAAAAACACAGCGGAGAGAAAAGATGATAGAAGCGGTCGTGCTGAACCCTGGCGATAATATCGGTGTCGCATTAGTGTACCTGAAATCGGGAGCAAGCGTAAAGATATATGGCCAGGAAATCCGGGTTAAAATAACCGGCCCAGTTCCTTATCAGCATAAATTCAGCATCATCCCGATAAACGCCGGTAAGGAGATAATAAAAGACGGTGTGGTCATCGGGAAAGCCACTCAAGATATTGAGCAGGGCCAGCATGTCCACACCCATAATATGATCGGCCTCCGGTTGAAAGGAAAGAAATAGGTAAAGTATATGGAGTTTTCAGGTTATTCCAGAAAAGATGGCCTGGCAGGGACACGTAACTATATCGGCATCATATCAAACGGGGTTTGCACATCGGATGCGGCCAACTGGATAGCGAGAGAGGTACCCGGTTGTGTGCCTTTCACACACAGGGAAAACTGCTCCCTGGTTTCCCCCGATAAAGAAGTGGTAACCCGCACACTCATCAGCCTTGGGAAGAATCCCAATCTGGCCGGGGTGCTTGTTGTGAGCGCCGGTTGTGAAAACCCGGGCATTGAGCCCGATATAATTGCCAGTGGCATTGCTGAATCGGGCAAACCGGTGGACGTATGTGCAATCCATCAACCAGGCGGAGTGCGTGCCGCTATATCAAAAGGCATGAACACCGCACAGAAAATGGCCGGTGACGCCTCCCGGATAAAGAGAGAGCCTTTGCCGGTATCGCTGCTGCGACATGGTGTCGAGTGTGGAGGTTCAACTCCCCTCTCAGGTATAGTAACCAATGCTGCCCAGGGTACCGCTCTTGATTTTGTTATTGAAAATGGCGGCAGTGGTGGTTTCAGTGAAACGCCGGAGGTTATCGGTGCCGAACAGGTTATCGCGGCGAGGGCAATCGATGACGAAGTGAAACGAAAAATGCTAAAGGTAGTCCGTGATTATGAGGAGAGGCTCACCGCCAGCGGCTACGACTTCTTCGGCTCTAACCCTGACCCTCAAAATATTACGGAAGGACTGAGTTCTATCGAAGAAAAGTCCATCGGCGACATTCGCAAGGGCGGAACCAAACCACTGATGGAAGTTGTGGGATATGGAGAGGTTCCCAAGGGTAAAGGTCTGTTCTTCATTGACACCCCGGGCCATGACATCCCGTCATTAACCGGGCTTGCGGCCGCCGGATGTAATGTCATCACCTATTCCACCGAGTGTGCCGTCCCGTATGGATTCCCCTTCGTGCCGGTCATAAAAATAACCGCCAAGGAGGATGACTACGCGAAATATTTTGACATTCTGGATTACTTGGTGAATATTGAGAGGACTATTACCGATGTCAGAAGCGTTGGCAAAGAATTGTTTGACCTGGTACTGGAAGTTTCGTCGGGCAGGAAGACGCAGAATGAGCTTATTGGCTATGTTGGTGCCTGCGACCTGTGGACTGTAGTGCCAATGACTTAAATAAGTCATTAAAATAGTTAATCTAAAATAAGGAGAGCAGAAATGGTCAGTAAAAGAACCCAGGAGCTTCTCAAGACCGATGCCGAGCACGTGGTGCATGGCATGTACACCGTTGGCCGGAACATCGGAATAGTCATGGAAAAAGCCCATGGCATATATCTGGAGGACACCGAGGGCAAAAAGTATATCGACCTTTCGTCGCAGTTGATATGCGTCAACCTGGGCCACCGTCGACAGGAAATTATCGACGCCGTGACGAAAGCTATGAACGAGATAGACTTCGTTACCACCTTCTTCGGTGTTACCAATCCATACATCCTTGACGTGAGCCAGAAACTCGCCAAACTGACGCCGGGAGACCTGAACCACTTTCACTACACCTCGGGTGGCGGCGAGGCGGTAGATTCGGCGGTGAAAATGGCCCGTTTCTACTGGAGCCGCAAAGGATTAGCCGGCAAATATAAAATCATCAGCCTTTACGCTTCCTACCACGGTTCGGCTGGAATATCGACGAATTTGACCGGCCTTGGGCGCGGTGCTAACCAGAATCCCTTTGGGCCGGTATCCTCAGGTTTTGTCCATGTGGCGCCGCCGTATAGCTACCGATGTATGTTTGGTGATGTCCCCGATTGCGGTCAGGCAAGCCTGGATTACCTGGAGTCAGTAATTCAAGCCGAAGGGCCGGAGAGTATCGCCGCTTTCATTGCGGAAACAATAATGGGAGCAGCGGGCGTGATTGAGCCACCCCCCGGCTGGTGGCCCAAGGTGGCAGAACTCTGTAAAAAATACGGTATCCTGCTCATCATTGATGAGGTTATGTCCGGCTTTGCCCGGACGGGTAAAATGTTCGCCTGTGAACACTGGGGTGTCAAAGGCGACATGATGACCATGGCCAAGGGAATTGTCAACTCGGCGCTGCCTTTTGCCGCGGTGGCTCTCAATGATGAGGTCTACGATGTGTTAAAGGATAATATGCTGGCGCACGGCTTCACCTACAGCGGGCACCCCATCGCTGCGGCAGCCTCCTCCGCAGCTCTGGATATCTATGTTAGAGATAAAGTTGCTGAAAATGCGGCCACAGTGGGCAAGCATATCAAACAACGCCTCGAAGCTGAATTCGTACCGCTGCCATGCGTCGCATATGCTGACGGTCGCGGTGTTTTTCAAGCGCTCGAGCTGGTTAAAGATAAGAAAACTAAAGAGCCAATTGACCAGCCGATGAAAGATAAATTATGGCAGGACCTGTTCGATGCAGGTATTTTTACACGAGTTATCGGCTGGCGGGGGAACAGGATGTTCGTCTGTCCGCCCTGTGTTATAACTATTGAAGAGGCAAACAAAGCCCTTGATATCTTAAAGCCAATAGTAGCGGGGCTTAAGCCCATTTAGTGGTCAATAATTCGACCGGGGCGGGCTTTATCCGCAAGAGACGAGCGGCACTTCTATAATGAGAGGCGACCTGATGAAAATCGTGTGCCCTGATGGGACAGCTGAGATACGGGAGCTCATGACGCCCGAGTCAGAGAAAAAGCTCGAAGCGCTGGGGACTCTTGCCTGGTTCAATGACCGCGCGGAAACATCTGAAGGCTATTTGCAGCGAGTCAAGGATGCTGACGGAATCATCTTAAACTGGGACCTGCCTGCCGAAGTGCTCAAATCCTGTCCAAAGCTGCAAATTATTTCCTTCTTAGGCGCCGCCCCGCGAAAATTCGTTGACCTGTCCGCAGCCAGCAGCCGGGGGATAGCCGTTACCAGTACCCCTCACTATGCAGACCGGGAGGTCGCCGCCCACGCCATGGCCCTCATACTCAGCTGCGCCAAGCGCATCGCACAGTTCAACAGCCAGATGCACCGAGGGATATACGAAAAAGGGGACTTCACTGCGGAATTTGAAGGCAAGATATTAGGTGTTGTCGGGTTGGGAGGTATCGGCGCCGAAGTTGCCCGCCTGGCGCAGGCATTTGGCATGCGTGTCCTGTCCTGGACCCATCACCCCACCCCGGAACGGGCGCGCAAGCAAGGCGTGGAGTTCGTCGCGCTTGAGGAGCTTTTCCGGCAATCGGATATAGTCACCCTGCACGTGACACATACGCCGGAAACGGAAAAGATGATTACCAGAAAATTGCTGGAATCTATGAAACGGGATGCTATCCTCGTGAATACCGCCCGTGCCGAACTGGTTGATAACCCGGCTCTGGCTCAATTGCTCAGGGACGGGAGGCTGGCGGCAGCCGGCCTGGATGTTTTTGATGAGGAGCCAATCAGTAATGACGACCCTTTCCTCGGCATAGAAAATGCCGTGCTGACTCCTCATGTCGGGGCCAACACGGCAAAAGCCCAGGGCAACATCCTGGAGATTGCGGTGGACAATATAACGGCTTTCTTTTCCGGTCATCCGCAGAATATCATCAACGAGCCGTAACCGTTCCAGGCTTAATAGCTTTGCCAGCCCCTTCCCTGGCGCAGGCCGCGCACGTAAGCCGCCTGACCGGCATGTATCATGGCATCATCCATAATGCTAATGAGACGTACCCCGACGGTGGGCACCGGCTGGAACCACGGCTCATCAAGCTCTTTATCTAGGTCAGTTTTCGTGAGCGTGAGAAAGTATTGCTTTGACCTTTCCAGCACTGCTCGATGATAAGAAAGCAGGGTATCGATATCTGGAGATTTGAACGCCGCCACCTGCTCCGGGCTATGGCCGAAACCGATATCTCCAGCGTCGGGCGGGCGGTTGAACCTGGCATGCCATCCCTCTTTAACCCATAATTGCTCCTCTCCCATCAAAGCGGCGATTTGAGCATCCTGCTGACGTGTCAAGTGCCAGGTTAACCAGCCGATACTGTTGCAATCCGGGCGAGGCTGCCAGTCCAGGTCATCCTGAGCAAGTCCTTTAAGCACTCTTTCCAGCATCTCAGATACGCGCCCATAACCATCCGAAAGCAGGTCATTCCATTCCATTTTTCACCTCCTTGTCCGTGAAGTCACAGCAATAACAAGCTGTGCCTGCTTCGATAATAACAATACCATAGAGTTACAGCACAAGTTCAGGTATTCGGGGACAGTGAGTCCAGGCCTTTTGAGTAAGCGAAGGTCGCTTCAATATTTCCCAGGAACTGGTCAGCCAGAACGGCTAATAATGCCGCCGGCACTGAGCCTTCCAGGATATAGGCTACATTGTCCTGTACCAGGCCGGCGATTATCGGGGAGCCCAACCCGCCGGCACCGATAACGGCTCCTATCATAGCTGTCCCGATATTTATAATGACCGAAATCCTGATGCCGGCAAGAATTACGCGCGCTGAAAGCGGAATCTCAACACGAAACAGCGTCTGCGTCTGGTTCATTCCCATGCCATGGGCCGCATCCAGCAGGTTAGCCGGGACCGCTTGCAAACCGGCGATGGTATTGCGCACAACCGGGAGCAAACCGTAGAGAAAGAGGGCAACTACCGTCGGGAGCAGTCCGAATCCCAGCATCGGTACCGCCAGTGCCAGCACCGCCACCGGCGGGAAGGTCTGGCCGAATGAGGTCAGGGCGGTCACTATCGATAAGAAGTCTTTGCCGTTGGTTCTGGTAACCCATATACCTGCTGGCACGCCTATTATAATCGTGATTGTGCTGGAGATGGCGACCAACCTGATGTGCTCCCAGACAAGCACCAGCAGGCTGGCACGAGGGTGCACCACCTGTGATTCCCGGGGGAAAAGAAAACGCAGTGAGGCCTCCCACCATTCCAGATTGGCAATAAGAACGAAGAACAGTGCGGCCAGAAGGGCGAAAATCGCCCAGCGCCTGAGCATCTGCGTGTCTATCGCCTACACCTCCGTCTCTTTGGTAGCCGCTTCAATATCACCCAGAGTTATTTCACCGGTAATGCGCCCGCGGTTATCTACCACCGGAATGTTATTTAAACCCTGGCTGAGCATGCGTGAGAGTGCCTCTTTCAAAGTTGCCCCCGAAGTAATGGCAATGGCATCTCGGTCGATTGTAACTACCGCCTCCACGACCGACGCGGCTTCGTCCAAACTGGTCTTGTCTATCCAGCCAATCAATCTTTTATCCTTATCCACCACCCATACCCAGCGACACCGTTTGCAGACCGACTGAGCTTCTTCTATTGAGGCGTCCAACCCAATCGAAGGCGTCGCTTTTGCAAAGTTTTCGATGCCGATGCGTGACAGGCGCTTCAATGCCCGGTCGGTGCCGATGAAGTCGTGAACGAACTTATCCGCCGGTTTAGATAGAATCGCTTCCGGCGTATCGTATTGCACCAGCCTGCCCGATGCCATAATGGCTATGCGGTCAGCCAGCCGGATGGCTTCATCAAGGTCATGAGTGACCAGAATGACGGTCTTCTTTAATTTCTTTTGAATGTCGATGAACTGCACCTGGAGTCGCTCGCGTGTCAGAGGGTCAACGGCGCCAAAAGGTTCATCCATCAGCAATATCGGCGGGTCGGCTGACAGAGCGCGAGCAACCCCTATGCGCTGGGCTTCGCCGCCGGAAAGCTGGTTGGGGTATTTCCCGATATATTCCCGGGGTTCGAGGCCAACCAGTGCCAGCAACTCTTCCACTCTTCTGGCGATGCGCTCCTTTTCCCAGTGCAGCAGTTCCGGCACGACCGAAATATTGACGCCCACCGTCATGTGGGGGAACAGCCCTACGCTCTGGATGGCATAGCCAATAGACTGCCGCAGCCTCTCCGGCCTGACCTGACTTATATCCTGGCCGTTAACGAAAATCTGCCCGCTGGTTGGTCCGATAAGGTGGTTAATCATCCGCAATGTCGTTGTCTTGCCGCATCCGGAAGGGCCGATCAGGACACATACCTCTCCCCCGTTGATATTGATAGATAGGTTCTCAACGGCTTTGACAGTGCCATAGAGCTTGGTTACACCTTCAAGACGTATCATTGATTTACTCCTGCCAGGCCTTTTGGAGTAGCTGCCTTTATTATTGCCCGCATCGTGGCATCCACAACCAGGGCCAGTATTATTATGGGAATTGCACCGAGGAGAATGAGGTCGTTGGCCGCCTGGCCCACCCCCCGGAAGATAAACCAGCCAAGTCCTCCCGCACCGATAAGCGCCGCTATGGCGGCCAGACCGACGGATTGAACCGACGCTATTCTCACTCCTTCCAGAACGATGGGAGTTGCCAGCGGTATCTCTACTTTGCGAAATACCTGGCGGCGGCTCATCCCCATGCCAAGTCCAGCATCGATTACGGCCGGGTCAACCTGCCGCAGGCTAACGTAGGTGTTGCGCACTATCGGCAGCAGAGAGTATATAACCAGGGCAATAAAGGCTGGCGCCGGGCCAACACCGCGTATACCGATGTCTCGCAACACGGGAAAGCTGAATGACAGCGCCGAGAGCGGCGCAATAAGCAGGCCGAACAGTGCCAGACTGGGTATGGTCTGGGTAATGCTGGAAAAATAGAAGACAGGTTTTTCCGCGCGCCGGCTCCGAGTTGCCCAGATACCCAACGAAACGCCAATTATTGTGCCGATAACAACACTGCCGCCAAACAGAAAAACGTGCTGCAGAAGTTCCTGAAAAAAACGCTCTTCACGCCCGATAAACTCCTGCATCACCGACAGGTTATTAAGCCAGCCGGTCAGCAGGAGCAGCACCGTAACTGATAGCCCAGTCCAGGTTATGGCATTCTTCCAGAACCGTGAGTCGCCGGCGATCTGGCGAGCGCCAAATATCACCACATAAGCCCCGGCGAGGGTGACCCAGAAACCAGCGCCCAGTGAAACGCGGGTGGAAGCAGCGGCTTCCTGCTCAAGAAGTCGGGTGGCGGAAAGCCCGGCGAACAAAAAGCTGGCTATAATGATAACGTTGGCAATGATACCAAGACTCAACGCCTGTGGCCTATTTCTTCCCGACAGGCTGAACCCGAAGCCGAGTACCCAGAGTGCTATGATGACGGCAGCGCCAGTCCAATCAAAACCCTGCCACAGGGTCAGGTCTGTACCGGCGGCAATACGGTTGGGTTTGAGTGTCAACCAGCCAAAAAGCAGTGAAGCAAGGCCAATAAGAGAACCAGCCACCGCGACATTATCACGATTAGCTAATCGCAGGAGCATTTTCCCTCGTAAAATCTTCGTATTACTCTTTCAGGAATCCCTTTGAGATGAGATACTCCCGGGCCACATCTGCCGGGTTCTCACCCTGAACACCAATCCTGGCATTCAGGCTCTGGAGTATCTCCAGGTTCAGAGATTGGAATACCGGGTTAAGAATATCGGCAATCTCAGGATAATCTTCCATTATCTGTCCGCGGACACGTGGTGCCGGCTCATAGACCGGCTGTACACCCCTCGGGTCATCCAGAATAACCAGATTCAGAGCATCGATTGCGCCGTCAGTACCGTATGCCATTGCGGCATTCACGCCGTCGGTGCCCTCGGCGGCCGCTTTCTCAGTTTGGGTTGTGTCGCCGCTGGACACCGTTAGAATCTGGTCCTTGCGGAGGGTGAACTCGTAAGCCTCCTGAAACGCTGGCAGCGCCGCCGGGCTATTCACGAATTCTTCAGAGCCAATTAGCTTCACCGTGCCGCCGCCATTGATATAAGCCGCGAAATCAGCAAGAGTACTTAAGCCGTGTTCCTCAGCGAGTGCCCTGGGAACAGCGATAGCCCAGGTGTTATTAGCCGGTGCCGTTGCCAGCCAGATGACTCCGTTGGCCTCCCCGTCAAGCAGCTTGACCCGCTCATAGCCCTTCTGGGCATCTTTCCAGACGTCCGAATCAGCTTCATCAAAGAAGAAAGCACCGTTGCCTGTGTATTCCGGGTAGATGTCAAGCTCACCGGTTTCCAGGGCTTTCTTGACAACGCTGGTTGGCCCAAACTGTGACTTATCCACCACTTCGAACCCTTCGCTTCTCAACATCAGGATTATCATCTGCGATAACAGAGAACCTTCAACATCAATCTTGGAACCCACGGTGATAGGGCCTTTCTGGTTGGCGGTCTCTCCGGTACACCCACCGGCAATAAATGAAAAGACAAGGGGCAAAAGTATCAATAGAGAGAATAGTCGCTTCATGCTAATCACCTTCCTGGTTATAATATTTAGCCTTTGCAATTTTGGCGTTTTTGTACGACGCCATTATTTCTATAATCCTAATGGCTCATATTTTCCCCTCTATCCGCGCTATTGTCAAGTTCCCGATAACGTACCTGGCAAAACCGACCACTACGAAAACGTTTTTGCAGGCCTCTCAGACTGATTGTAGCGCCCGCAGTCAGAGGATTAATTGAGGAAAGACCACGCACAGAGCAAGGCCAGTCATCATGATGGAGTCAGTCTATATTTTGATAGGCAAAATACCGTATTGCTCGATAAGCTCAACAACCCGCCGAATACGGTTTATATCCCCAGCAATCGGGAAATTGTCCCCCATTCCCACAATAAAATTATTGCCCGGGGCAACCTCCCGAAACAGGTTGATGACATAGTCCTCAAATTTCTCATCACTACAGGTAGGCTCAAAAATCAGCGTGGGCAAACCGCCCCATATGGTTATTTTGTCGCCCCAAGCTTTTCTTAATTCTGCCGTGGTGACCGAGGTCATGGGCGCTGGACTCCACGCTTCGGCAACATCAATCCCTGACTCCAGTACCAGAGGGATGAGCCTTTTCATTTCCCCATCAGCGTGTATCAGTGTCAGTTTACCTTTAGAGTGAAGGAATTCAGTGGCTTCTTGCAGCCAGGGCACGAAGTATTTCCTGAAGACGGGCGTATGAATCTCGTCGCTCCAGTTACTGCAAACCGAAAGTATTTTTGCAGGAGAATCGGCTAATATGACAAGCTGCTTTTTCCAGAGCTCTTTGGCCGTTTCATAAAGATGTTCCAATTTCTGGGGGTTATCAGCCAACTCGTAGAAGAAAGCTTCATACCCCATTAAGTCACGCATTATATACTGCATCGGTGATGTCCGCAGGCCACATCGGATTACTCCGTCATCGGCAATCGTACCAGCCAGCCTGGTGTATTCAACGTAGTCCGGGACAAGCACTGAATCCTCCAGCAAGTATTCAATGGCCGGGTAATCTTCCTCGTTTTTGAACAGCCTTTCTACTATGTAGCCTTGCAGATACCCTTCTGTTCTATTGAACTCTGTTTTGATGTTAACAGTACCCTTCGGCGTCACATACGTAACCGTCTTCACCGGCCCTTCCTCGCTGCTTAGAACTTCCACATTTTTAAAGGTCGTATCCCACAGGGTAATCAACCTCGCCCTGGAACTGTTACCTGTCCTGACCTGCTCACCGCCAAGAACGACCGTGCCCCCAGCTCCCAGGTCCCGTAAAATATCAATTTCAGTGCATCCCTTATATTTTTCTGGTAAAGTGCCTCTGGCCGCATGATAGTTGTACCACAGGTCAATGCGAGATCCAAAAGGCAATTTGTCCACCGACTGCTTCCCGGCGGCAGCCAATATACGCGCTTTATGTGTCATTACCATTAACGCCAGTTCCTCATATTATGTTAACTTTTTGGAATATGTTTTCTCCTGGGACTTGAGTTTAGTTCTCCGGTGAGAAATTGTCAATGTTCAGGAAATCGCACCTTCCCAGGACCGTACAATTTGACGAAGTATCCGGTTTGCAGCCTTGACCAGGAGAGGCAGGCCGTTTAAAATGCTCGTAACTGTTCGTTCCTAATTTTGCCAGTATTGAAACCCGATAGCATGTGCCAAGCAAACAGATCTTTAAAGGCAGCTGACCAATGACTGATAAAGGACAAACACCGAGCAAATGGCTCGTAGTACTGATGGCTAACTTAGTCCTTATCGGTGCGGTCGGGATGCCGTTTACGGCGATGCCGGTTCTCTTCAGCAGTGTTACGCGTGAATTGCAGTTGACTTTAGCGCACGTGGGCATGATATGGGGCGCCCTTCCTCTTGGATTGGCGCTTTTCTCTATCCTTGGCGGGCTACTCGGCGACCGCTTCGACCTCCGCAAGGTTATCGGCATCGGCTGTTTTGCAATCGCAATCGCCAATGGCCTCAGAAGTGTTTCCGGTGACCCTGTCACGCTAATAATATTTATGTTCCTATGTGGTGCTTCTCTCAGCATAGTAATTCCCAACCTGCCAAAAATAGTCGGCCTCTTTTTCCCCCCAAGACAGATGGGACTGGCATTTGGAATTGTAAACTCTGGATTCAATATTGGCGCCATCTTAGCTACAGCACTGGGGGCTACTTTTATATTACCACTGGTGGGGTCCTGGAGAAATGTGCTTTCCTTCTATAGTGCTATTTGTATCTTTCTTGGTATCACCTGGCTTTTAGTAATCAGGAGGGAAAAGTCAAACCAGGCCATCGCTGGCACTGGCACAACTGAGAGGAAGGTGCCTTTCGGTGAAGCATTAGCCACTATTGTTCGTGCTAAAGAGCTGTGGTTCCTCGTAATAGCCAATTTGGGAGTAGTCGGCTCCTATATTGCGCTAATGGGTTATATACCCATATACCTGGAAAGTGCCGGGGTATTGAAAGTTACTGGCGACACAATAGCTTCAACTATCTTTATGGCTGGCATTATTGGCACCATTACGTTACCGGCACTATCGGATAGAATTGGAAACAGAAAAATGGTCCTCATAATCTGTGCTGCGGTGATGGGCATTAGCACTTTTCTTCTCTCCACATCTGGCACAATGTTATTCTGGTTATTAATCCCCTTAATCGGGATTGCGGCTATGGGTTTCATCACACTGAGTTTAACGATGCCTCTTGAAATGAGAAGTATCGGCCCCACCTATGGGGCAAGTGCCGTGGGGTTAGTAGTCGCTGGCCAAAATATCGGGGGGTTTTTATTTCCTATCATAGGCGGCAATTTAGCTGAAATCAACCAGTTATGGCCGTTTGTCTTTTGGGCGATAATACTTTTAGCCGCCACAAGCAGCCTCTTTTTCATAAGAGAAACAAGCCGTAAATGAAAAAACATAAAATTAAATCTGAGCACAAGGAGGACTAATGGCGAATACAGTTCTGGATACCGGACATATCTTTCACCACTATCTGGAAAGCTCGATACCGGAAGAGGAGTGGCAGCGGATGTCGGTTGAAGAGGCACTGGGAATCGCTCAAGATGTCGCCGCCCTGTTCGATGGGAAAATGTCAGCGAGCGAGTTCAGCCAAAAATACAGGTTGCCCAGAAGTCACTAAACCCGCTGCTGGTTATGAACTGCCTCCCCATTTAACCTTATTGGCCAGGCCTATTGTTATTAATACAAATATCAATAGCTTGCGGTTTCAATCCAGTACAATGCACGTGATGCCGGTTACGCACATACCGGTGTCCCCGTTAATTTTCTGCTCTCATCTTTCGCGTTTGCATTTCACAGGCCTACAGGATTATTATTCATCATAAGACAAAATTCTAGATGGGAGGGGAAAATATGATTGAGCGTGTTCACGAACATATCATTACCGAGCTGCAACAAAATACTCGTACTGATATCATCTTTATACTCGCCGCGATTCTCTTGAACCTTCTGGCTCTGGGCGTAAACTCAGCAGTGGCTCAGGGTTCAGATAAAGATGCCACTGCCTGGACCGTGTTCTTCACTTTTTTTTGCCTCGTCATCGCGGTCAATTTCGTTGTAGAAATAGGCTTGATAAAAGGCAAGCAAACTCGAATCAAATTAATTAATGGGCTGCTGAAGATGTACAAAGACCAGGGTGTCGAAGGGTACTATGATGAGTCTCTGTTAAGCAACTACGCGCTGAGATACAACCTCTTCCTCTTTATAGTAGTATTCACCGGGCTGATAGCTCTGGTTGTGCCTCTGGTATTGATTCTATAGCCTGACTAAATTAAAAAATGCGATACTGGTTCAAAATAGCCGCCTAAAAATCAAAGAAAGGGGACAGGATGGAAACCGACCGTGAAGCATGGCTGAAGTTAACGGTAGAGGAGCCAATAGACCCTGACTTGCCAATCTGTGACCCGCACCACCACCTGTGGGACCGTCCCAACAACCGATATTTGCTTGAGGAGTTGTTAGGAGACACCGGCGGGGGCCACCGTATCGTCCAGACCGTATTTGTGGAGTGTCGGTCTATGTATAAAAAAGACGGCCCTCAAGAGATGCAGCCTGTAGGCGAGACAGAGTTCGTGCAGTGCATTGCCGACCAGGTTGCAGGTGGACAATACGGAGGGACCGCCGTTGCCGGCGGGATTGTGAGTTTCGCCGATCTCACCTTAGGTGCTGCGGTAGCGCCGGTGCTCGAGGCGCACATAGCGGCCAGTAAGAACCGATTCCGCGGGATTCGACACATAAGCACCTGGGATGCGAGCCCCGACATCATATCATCCAGGCACCCTCCCAGGGGGTTGCTATTAGATTCAAAGTTCCGAGAAGGGTTTGCGTGCCTGCAAAAGTATGACTTGAGTTTTGATGCCTGGCTATATCACCCGCAGTTGATGGAACTGGCAGACCTGGCCAGAGCTTTCCCGGACATATCCATTGTCGTGAACCACATCGGTGGTCTCCTGGGTACTGGCCCATATGACAGGAAGAGTGAAGAGGTTTTTAACGATTGGAAACGCGGGATTGCTGCGCTGGCTGCCTGCCCCAACGTGGTTGTGAAGCTGGGCGGGCTCGGGATGCCGCTCAGTGGCTTCGGCTGGCAGGAGCAGACCGCCCCACCTGCTTCAACCGAGTTAGCTGAGGCCCTGGCACCTTATTACAGCTGGTGCATTGAGCAGTTTGGAGTAGACCGGTGTATGTTCGAGAGTAACTTTCCGGTCGATAAAATATCCTATTCGTACACCGTTATCTGGAATGCTTTTAAGCGCATCGCTGAAGATTTTTCGCCGCAGGAGCGCGCCGCCCTCTTCCACGATACTGCCGCGAAGGTGTACCGTCTGCCGACCAGGTGACGAATGGTCTGTCGAGAATAGATGTTGTGAAATTTCAACGGACAATAGCTTCTGACAAAGATATTATAGCCTGTGTTGTTATCACTGATTATTTATTTTTAAGAAAGGAGAGAAAAATTCGTGCAGACATGAGTTTGCCCGAATAGCTGGCTCCATTGACATCGCGTGTGATACGCCCGAAGCCAGCATAAAACCAAGCCTATGAATTACTCAACGCCACCACCGATAACGATTGATACCAGCAAGCAGTACACGGCTACCATCGAAACAGAGAAAGGTAGCATGATACTGGAACTATTCGCCAGCGATGTTCCGGTAACGGTGAATAATTTCGTATTTCTCGCACGCGAAGGGTTCTACGATGGTACCACATTCCATCGCGTTATCCCTGACTTTATGGCTCAGGGAGGAGACCCCACTGGAACCGGGACGGGTGGACCGGGTTACAAATTTGCCGATGAATTTACCAAACGTGCCCATGCCACCGGGGCGCTATCAATGGCTAATTCCGGCCCCAATACCAATGGCTCTCAGTTTTTCATTACTTATGCTCCGCAACCCCACCTTGACCGCAAGCACACGGTATTCGGTCAGGTGGAACTCGGGATGAATGTTCTGAAAGTAATCAAAAATGGCGATACTATAGTACGAATAACCATAGAGGAGAGTTAGACCAGATACAGAAGCGATGAAATTCATCACCGAGAGGAGAAAAACATGGAACTGGGACTCAAAGGAAAGGTAGCCATCGTCACCGGTGGTGCCAGGGGTATCGGCGGGAGTATTGTGGAGGGATTTGCCGGAGAAGGGGCCAGCGTGGTCATCGGCGATATTTTATTCGATGCCGCCCGGGGGCTAGCTGAGAAACTGGCCAAAAGCGGTGCCAGAGTCATCGCCGTGAAGACTGACGTAACCAGGAAGTCAGATGTCGACAATCTCATTGCGACTGCGATGAAGGAGTTCGGCAAGATAGATATACTGGTAAATGCCGCCGGTGTTACTCAGGATATAATGCTCGTTGATATTGAAGAAGCAGACTGGGACTGGATACTCGAAATCAACGCCAAGAGCGTGTATCTGCTCACCAAAGCCGTGATGCCTCATATGATGGCTGCCAGGTATGGCAAAATCGTTAATATCTCCTCCCGCTCCGGCAAAGAAGGCATGCCCGGACTGTCCCACTATGCCGCCTCGAAATTCGCCGTCAGCGGCTTTACCCAGGCAAGCGCCAAAGAGCTGGCGCCGTACGACATCAACGTAAATGCCGTCTGCCCCGGCATCCTGCGCACTGACATGTGGGAGAAAATCCTTGACGCCCGCTCCGCACGCACCGGCCTGCCGAGAGAGGAAGTCTGGGCAAAAACAATGGAGACCATCCCGCTGAAGAGGCCTCAGGTTCCGGAAGATATCGCCAGCGTGGTGCTCTTTCTGAGCTCCGATGTTGCCTGTAATATCACTGGAGAAGCGGTCAGTATAAACGGCGGGGCGCGGGTGGACTAGCGCTTACTGAGAATTGAAAGGTTCTTATCTCTGCCTCTGAGGTCTTCGCCACGAGTATTTAATAACACCGTTGGGGCAGTTATCGGCGCACGTGCCGCACAGTATACACTCGGTTATTACTTCATCTTACTGCTCGAGCAGGTCCTTGGTGCTGGGCAGCTCACCACAAATACGCTCATCAATCCTGGTCGCCTTGTCCAGGGCTCTTCCCAGCGCCTTGAACAACGCCTCCGCCTTGTGGTGGTCATTTGTACCATAAACTATTCGGGCATGGAGGTTCATTCTGGCCTCAATGGCCAGCGACTCCAGGAAGTGGCGGATAAGGTCGGTGGAGAAGCCGCGCATATCGTTGTCGCTGAATGGTAGTTCGAGTACCGTGTAGCCGCGACCACTTATGTCCAGCACTACGGTAGCCATGGCATCATCCATCGGCACGGAAGCGTCCGCCATGCGCACGATTCCCCTCTTTTCCCCCAGCGCCTCGGTAAATGCTTTGCCCAGGCATATGGCCACATCCTCGGCGACATGGTGCTGGTCATTGCCGGCAGCGGAGACGGTGAGGTCGAATATGCCGTGCTGCGCCAGCTGCGATAAAAAGTGGTCGAACATCTCGATGCCGGTGCTGACCTGCCACTTACCGCTGCCATCGAGATTGAGCTCCAGGCTGATTTTGGTTTCCTTCGTTTCCCTTTTGATTACAGACGTCCGGTTAGCCATTGGTTTTACCCCCCAGTTCTTGGAGTGCTTCTATAAGAGTATCGGTATCTTCCGGTTTACCCACGCTGAAACGTATGCAGTTCTGCAGCCGCGGCTGGTCGAAATAACGAACCAGTATCCCTTTCTGCTGAAGCCCCTGCTTCAGTCCGCCGGCATCGCCTTTCTGCACCGAGCAGAGAATGAAGTTGGCCTGTGACGGAAATGATTTCAACCAGTCGATTTTCTCGATTTCCCGAAACATTCTTTCCCGTTCGTTGATTATGGCTTTTACATTGCCCATCAGGTAATCGACGTCCTTCAGCGATTCCCGCACCGCCACCAGGGCGGCAACATTCACATTATAAGGCAGTTTGATTTTAATCAGGTAGCTGGCGATTTCCGGCGGGAAAATTCCGTACCCCGCCCGCAGCCCGGCCAGCCCGGCCCACTTGCTGAAGGTCCTCAGCACCATCAGATTCGGATACCGGTCGACCAGTGTCACCGCCGTCTTGCCGTAGAACTCGTAGTAGGCTTCATCTACCAGCACCGGCGCCCCCGTTTCCAGTAACTCCAGAATATCGCTTTCCGGCGTTGCCGTGCCGGTGGGGCTGTTCGGATTGGCCAGGATAATCAGCTTTGTCTTCGGGGTTATGGCTGCTTTTACCGCGCTTATATCGACCGCATAGTTTTCATCCCTCGGCACGTTGACCAACGTGGCGCCGCTGATAATTGTGCGGGTGCGGTACATATCAAAGGTGGGGATGCAGTTGATGACCTCGTCGCCGGGCCCGATAAACAGACATAAAATATCATCGAGCAGCTCACCACTGCCGCAGGCAGCCACAATGCGACTGGCATCTACCCCCACGTAGTCCTGCAACTGACGGCGGAGGCTGGCCTGTGCCGCGTCAGGGTAGATGTTCCATTTCCGGTATTCCGCCAGCGCCCGTGATACCTTCGGAGAACAGCCGTAGGGGTTCTCATTGGCGTCCAGCTTGATTATCTTATCTGCCAGAACATCAATCTTACCGGCCAGTGTCTCCGGCGAGGTGTGTGCTGAATAGCCACCCAGGCTTTGCAGCTCCGGCCTGATTAATTTAACGATATCGTCCGATGACATATCTGAGTTGTCTCCTCATGCTAACAAGCGCAATTATCCATCGCCTGTTATCTGCCCCTGGGACAGTGCTTCATGCATTCCGAACAGCCGCCGGCAGCGCTGCAAAAAGAACAGCAGGCGTACTTATTAATGGCGTACGGCTGGCTTGTTTCTGGCTCGGACAGCGCTTTGGCCGGGCATATCTCTAGGCATATGCCGCAGCTGGCACATTCGTTGTTGAAATCCGTCCTGGTCGATTCAAGCTCAGCCTCGGTGAGGCAGCAGGCAAGCCTTACTCTCGACCCAAAATCCGGCGTTATCAGCAGGCTATGCCAGCCCAGTTTGCCCAGCCCGGCCGCTTCAGCAGCGTGCTTGAAAGAGAACGCCGCCTCCTGGAATCGTGCGTCATAAGGACAGCCGGCAGCCGAAAGCGGCAGCGACCTTAGTCCGCTCTGGCGAAACGTTTTAGCGACATCATAAGCCGCCTTGGAGAGTCTACCGTTAATGTAGTTAGCATGCTGGGCATACAAATCATTTGCCGAGGCTGTTCCGGTGATTCTTTCCGGAGAGGTAAGGTCCAGAATTTCCGGATAAATCTCCATCGCCAGGACCACCACCGATTTCGCCTGCGGCAGCAGGCGTAATGTTGTCTCCTCCAGCCTGGTCCCTTTCCAATCGCCCAGAGCCGCCACGCCCACTATATCGACGTCCAACTCCGACTCCAGTTCCTTCAAAAGCGAGCTCCTGGTATTTATCTCATGCGAATCAGCCAATTTCTTCTCCTCTATCCAATATGAACCGCCTTATGACCATTTTGAACAAGTGATGACAATATGTCAAATGTCAGAAGCGAAATTGGAGGCTAGTCCGGTTCCAGACGTTTTTCCACCGCCCGGGCGTGGGCGTCAAGGCCTTCCGCCCTCGCCAGCAATGCCGCCGCCCGGCCCAGCTCTTTCATCCCCGCCTCGTCGATAGCGATTGTGTTTATAAACTTGAGGAAGTCTGTTATGTTAAGTGGCGAGCTGAAACGGGCAGTGCCGCCGGTGGGCAGGACATGGCTCGGCCCAGCGATATAGTCGCCCAGCACTACGGTTGCCGCATCACCGATGAGCACACAGCCAGCACTGGTCACCTTTTTCAATAGATTATCAGCATCTTTGACCATCAAGGAGAGGTGCTCCGGTGCATATAAGTTAGCCAGTTCCACCGCCTCATCAAGGCTATCAACAAGCGCAATCACGCCCTTTTTCAGAGACTCGTCTATTATTGATTGGCGTGACAGGTCTGTTATCTGTTTCTTCAATTCCCGGTCGATTCCTTCCGCCAGTGCGCGCGAGGTCGTTACCAGTATTGCCGAGGCCAGAGGGTCGTGTTCCGCCTGCGCCAGAAGGTCGGCGGCGCAGTACCCGGGGTTCGCCGTGTCATCGGCGATAATCATCACCTCGCTGGGTCCCTGGAGCCCATCGATAGCCACCGCTCCATAAACCAGTTTCTTCGCCAGAACCACGAAGATGTTGCCCGGCCCGCAGACCTTGTCCACTCTGGGCACGGATTCCGTGCCGTAAGCCAGAGCCGCTATCGCCTGCGCCCCGCCGATTCGGAAAACCCGGTCAACGCCGACGATGTCGGCGGCGGCCAGCGTTGCCGGTGGTACTTTGCCATCTTTTCCCGGCGGTGTGACCAGAATCACTTCTTTCACTCCCGCCACTTTGGCCGGCACCGCCGTCATCAACACCGTTGAAGGATACGAGGCAGTTCCTCCCGGCACATATATGCCAACCTGTTCCAGAGGCCTCAGCAACTGGCCGACATCTCCATGGGCCAGCTCGTGCCATATATTATCTCTCTGGGCAGTATGGAAGGCGTTAACTCGCTCCGCTGCCAGCTTAAGCGCCGAGATAAGCTCATCGCCAACTTCTTTACCAGCTTTTGAAAGTTCATCTCTGGGAACTTCCAGCGCCGTCAGCTTAATGCCGTCTATCTTCGCTGTCAGATCGAAAATGGCCGCATCTCCCCTCCGGCGCACCTCGCTGATAATAACTTTGACCGCCTGTTCCGGGTCAGCCGTACCAAACATCTCCTCAAGCTTATGTTTCAACGCGGCTGACACCGGGTAGGATTCCGCCGGCGTGAGACGCGACAGTGCTTTACGGGCAGCATCAAACCCTTCGATTTTTCTCAAATTACGCATCCTCCACGGCAGCGCGAATGGTCCCGACAATGAATTTTGCTTTTTCGCCCTTCGCCGAGCCTGTTTTCATTCGAGTGTTGCCGATAATGCAGGCCGTTGATTCAAAAAGAGTGTCGATAATCTTCAGGTTATGCCGCGCGATAGTCCCCCCGGTCTCGGTATTCTCAATGAGCAGGTCGGCATCATCCGGCAGAAACGCTTCCGTGGCACCCCAGGTGGGAATCACCCGGTACCTGCCAAATTGATTGTCCCGGGCATATCTGTCGGCAATATTAACATATTCGGAGGCAACCCGAAACGGCGTCGCGCTTTTCTCGATGAACTTTCTCAGGTCAGCGGCACCATTCACCGGCAGTTTCCGGCTGACAACGGCCACCAGCCGCACCTTCCCCGACTTGAGGTCGAGGAGTTCTTTCACCGGGCTGGAGGGAAATTGGTACCGATGGTCCGTGAGCCAGTCCCTTCCCGTAATTGCCAGGTCGAAATTACCGTTGGCCACCTGCGACGGCATGTCCTGCGGCCTTATCACCTTGGCGGCGACGCCTTCGATATTGACGATATATGGCCGTCGATTCCCGGTTAGCGAGGGATAATCTTCAATCTCAATGCCCGCTTTCTCCAGCAACTGGAGCATGGGCGCCTGCTGGTGGCCATCAGGCAAGGCGATTCTGATAAGCCCGTCTTCAGTCCTCTGAACCGTATGTGCTCTTTCTTTTTTTATCTCGAGTTCTTTTTGAATTCCTTCATCAGCGGGCAGACGGTCACAGCTTTCACATATCGAAGCGACCACCCGGTCAAGGTCCTTGGCTTCCCAGCTATTACGGTTCGCAATGAGGTAGGCACTGAAATCAAGGACTCTGGCTACCGGTGTCATCCCCATACCGTTGCCTTCAGCATCGTTCCGGCCGCTGATGAGTGCTAGGTCGGCATCCTCCGGTGGGTAGGCTTCCGCCCCACCCCATACCGGGAAGACGCTGAACCGACGTAATCTTTCTTCCAGAGCAAACGATTCGGCCAGGTTGGCATATTCGCTGACAATACGGACGGTACCCCGCCCGGCTTTACATCGCAGAGCATCCATCGACATATCAGCGAGCCCCGCCATCATATAGAGGCTGCCCATCCCGTAGTCCAGGTCCCTGATTTTAACCAGAGCACTGCTGGGGTATTTCACCAGCAGCTCCTCTACCCAGTCGCGCCCGCAAATCCCCAGGTCGTAGTTGCCAATGGCCACCTGAATCGGGATATCTCTTTCGTGGAACATTTTCGCGGAGAGATTGGGATAAGCGCTTGATTTCAGATGATACAGGCGCGCCTGCTCGTGGTAACCGTCCATTCCCCACCCAGCCGTCTGCAGCAGGCTGGCGGTCTTACTTAGAAGTCGCCCTTTGGGCAGGGCTATCTTGATTTCCACTCTTTTCCTCTATTATGGCCAGGATTTCATCAGCGGTCTGTGCTTCCGTCTGGCTCGACTCAACTGTATCCCGCAGCCTGTATTTTGGCGATTTGCCCTGAATGGACAGCAACCAGCGCGTATCCGCCGGCTCTCTGTTGCCAAGGTCAATCTCGACCGTGTATCCGGCGTCGCGGAGGCGGCTGGCGATGCTGAACGCCTCATTAATCCCCACATCATCTTCCGATCCCACCAGCACTGATTGCCCGACGGGCTGCCGCAACGTCGCCGGTTCTATCAAGTCCATAAGGCGGTCTATGTAGAGAGCAAAGCCCGATGCGGGGACGTCATCGCCGCCCATCGCCGGAATCAGGGCGTCATACCGTCCACCACCGCCTATCTTTTCCCGACCGCTGTAAAGCTGGAAAATGATGCCGGTGTAATATTCAAAGCCGGCGCCAGAGGCGATGTCTATCTGGTATTTGTAGCCAAGATTTTCCAGTATATCGACAATGTTGATAAAATTTTTCAGGTATGGCTCGAATTCCGGCAGGTTCCGCGCCGAAATCGCTTTCAGGTTCTTCAGAAAGCCGGATGAGTGCCCTTTCAGGCTGAGCAGAGGAAACAGAACGCCGGACAGCTCCGGCCTGTCGGCTCCCAGTCCAGCCAGCGCCTTGGTATCTCCATCGAGAATCCGGTCGAAAATCTTCGCCTGCTCCTCAGGGTTCAGCCCGAGCCTTTCCAGCAGCGCTTTAATCAGGCCGGCATGGGACAGCCTGAGCGTCACGTTTTTCAGCTTCAGATTATTCAGAATCTCCAGAGCCAGAACGATAAGCTCGGCATCACTGGCCGTCGTATTCACACCGATAAGTTCGGTGCCACACTGCCATCTTTCCCGCGCTTTCTTGCCCGTCTCTTCAAAAATAAAGGTGTTGGTCACGTAAGATAGCCTGGCCAGCCCTTTACCGGCCATGGTATCAATATAGAGCCGGGCAATGGGAATGGTACCGTCAGGCCGCAGCACCACCCTCTCACCGCTCCATCCGTCCCAGTCGTGGAAGGAATACACCTTTCCCAGCATACTCGGCGTAAGCGTGCCGGCGGAGGTAAAAAGGGGGAGGGACTCGATGGTCGGCGTGCGCACCTCCTGATACCCCCACCGGAGACATCGCTCCCGGAAGGCTTCTTCAATGAAACGGAACCGCGTCATCTCATCAGGGGACAGGTCCCGGGTACCTTTACATCTTTGAATTCTCATGGCCGGCCCTCAATCCGTAGCTCGTAAATTCTACACTAATCCACCCGCTCTATTCAACACCGGGCAAGGTAACGCCTCATCCTCACTATTTCATTTGTTCATCATCTGTTGTATAGTGTATGTAGTTCTTATATTTATTACAGTGCCAAGGTAATTTATGCCGCGAATTTCACGCATACTGCTTATATTAATCGGATTGCTGCTGGCCGTCTCGATTGTCGCCCGTGCCCAGACCGAAAGCCCCAGAATTGATGTGCTCACGGTGAAGGGCACCATTAATCCGGTGCTGACCGACTACATCGAGCGAGGCATCGAACAGGCGGAAGAGACCGGAGCCAGTGCCGTAATCATTCAGATGGATACCCCCGGCGGTCTGGACACCGCGATGCGCGATATTATCCAGAGCATTATCAACGCCCGGGTACCGGTGGTAGTCTACGTTTCCCCTGCCGGCGCCCGTGCCGCCTCTGCCGGCGCCTATATCACCCTTTCGGCCCACATTGCGGTCATGGCACCGAACACGGCCATCGGCGCGGCGACACCGGTGGCGCTCGGTGGCGATGGCGAAGCCCAGATGTCCGAGGAGATGAAGAACAAAGTCATCAATGACGCCATTGCCTATATCAAGGACCTTGCCTCAAGACACGGGCGCAACGCGGAATGGGCGGAGAGAGCTGTCCGCGATGGCAGTTCCGCTACCTCACAGGAAGCGCTGACCCTTAACGTGGTCGACATGGTTGTCTCCGACCTTGACACACTGATAGCCCAACTCAATGGACGAACCGTCACTCTCATTGATGGCCGTGAAATTACACTGGATACACAGGGTGCCGTCATCAATTATGTTGGGATGAAACTTGTTGAGGATTTCCTCTACACCATCGCCGACCCGAATATCGCCTATTTACTGCTCAGCCTGGCGATGCTGGGCATTATGGTTGAAATCTTCAACCCGGGGCTTATCTTCCCGGGTGTGGTCGGCGCCATCAGCCTGCTAATGGCTTTCTTCTCACTGGGCGTGCTTCCCGTCAACTGGGCGGGCGTGCTGCTTATCGCACTGGCTTTTGGCCTCTTTGTTGGTGAAGTGCTGACCACTACCTTCGGTCTTTTCACTGCCGGAGGGGTTGTCTCGCTGGTCATCGGCTCGCTTATACTGTTTAAGGACGCCTCGCCGCTGTTCAAAGTGGACCTGTGGCTTATCGCCGCCGTTACCATCGCTATCACGGCCGGGTTCGCCTTTGTGATAAACCGGGCGATACGCGTCCACCGCAAGCAAGCCGCCACAGGGCGAGAAGAACTGATTGGCAAACGTGCCGTCGTTAAAGAGGCGATTGACCCGGAGGGCACGGTCTTTTACAAGGGAGAGCGCTGGGCAGCTATATCGGAGAAAGGTCGAATTGAGGTCGGCGAAGAAGTGATTATCACTGCTGTGGATGGCCTGGTATTAAATGTAGTGAGGAAAGAGTAAATGAGCATACCTTATATACATATAGACCTCTGGTTTATAATCCTGGTGATTGTGGTGGTGGTGGCGTTCCTTGTCCTCGTCATCGTTTACGGTATTCGCGCTCACCAGCAGCAGGTATCTGCTGGACGTGAAGAGCTTTTAGGCAAGGTCGCTGAAGTGACCGCCATGATGGAGCCAAGAGGTACAGTTCGCATTGAAGGTGAACAATGGACGGCAACGTTGGAGAAAGGAAGGGCTGAGCCCGGGGAGGAGGTGCTTATTACCAAGGTTGAAGGATTAAAGTTGCGGGTGACCAAGAAAGAGTAAAGGAGGTGGATAAGTGAACACAATTCTCATTGTCATCATTGCCTTTGCGGTACTGCTCATTCTCTCCATGGCCGTAAAAATTGTCACCGAGTTTGAGCGCGGGGTAATCTTCCGATTAGGCAGGCTGGTTGGCGCCAAAGGCCCGGGCCTGTTTCTAATCATTCCATTCGTTGACCGGATGGTAAAGGTTGACCTGCGCGTGGTAACCATGGATGTACCGTCGCAGGAGGTCATCACCAAGGACAACGTGACCGTCAGGGTAAATGCCGTGGTCTACTTCCGCGTGGTTGACCCCGAGTCTTCTGTGGTCAAGGTGCTCGACCATATCCGGGCAACCTCCCAGATTTCACAGACGACCCTGCGCAATGTACTGGGGCAGTCTGAACTCGACGAGTTGCTGGCAGAGAGGGAGAAACTCAACCAGGCGCTGCAAAAAATCATTGATGAGCACACTGACCCCTGGGGCGTCAAGGTCAGCACCGTGGAAATCAAGGAAGTTGAACTTGCCGAAGAGATGAAGCGGTCTATGGCTGCGCAGGCTGAAGCGGAAAGAGAGCGACGGGCTAAAATCATTCATGCCGAAGGTGAGTTTCAGGCATCGGAGAAACTGGCTCAAGCGGCACATATTATCGGTAAAGAGCCAACGGCAATACAGCTTCGCTTTCTCTCAACGCTCGCCGAGATAGCCAGCGAGAAAAACAGCACCATACTCTTCCCGATGCCGATAGAGTTCCTCAAGGCATTCGGTCGTATTGGTCAAGGTACCATCGAAGAGCCCAAATAGCAGTTAGCTGGCAAAGTTGGGATTCTGCTATTCAGAGTCGCCGGGGGTTCTAACCGGCGTTACGCAGGGTAACATCCCCGGCGACGATGCGGCTCAGGTGGCCATCGCGGTGCTTCAGCAAGAGGCTCCCGTCTCTGGCTACGTCTTCCGCCACGCCTTCGAACACCGTCTCCCCTGAAGCAACGCGGACTTCCTGGCCCAGCGTTACCAGACGGTCGCGCCACTCCTGATAAATGAATTCCCCCTCTCCCGGAGAAAGGTATAGCTTCTCCATTTCAACGAGCAGGTGACGGATTATCTCCACCCGCGGAAGCTCTTCCCCCAATTCGTCATAAAGGCTCGTGGCCATAGCGGCTACCTCCGGGAAATCATTCATCCTGATATTAACGTTGATGCCAATGCCGATAACGGCCCACGCCACTCTATTGCCCTTCAGTTCATTCTCAATCAGGATGCCGCAGACCTTCCGCCCTTTAACCAGGACATCATTGGGCCATTTGAGCTGTGTTTCCAGGCCGGTGACCATCTCGATGCTTCGCGCAGCGGCCACAGAGGCAATCATGATGAGGTAAGGAAGCTGAGAGACATCGGGATAGAGAACTACAGAAAGCGCGATGCTTCCCCGGGGTGACAGCCAGACACGCTTTGCCCGACCCTTCCCCGCCGTTTGCTCTCCGGTGATTACCACGGTCCCTTCCGCGGCCATTTGCCTTGCTTCCTGCCTGGCTGCTATCATAGTTGATGAGTGTGCCGGGAAATAGAGAACTCTCTGCCCGATGAAACGGGTTTCCAGTCCATCTGTTATTAACTCCGGCGATAGTGAATCCATTAACATACCAGTCCGGCACTGTTAATATGCAGAGCCGCTTTTAGATAATATATCAAGATATATGCTCGTCGGCAACAAAGATGAGCCTTTTAGATTTCAGAAAATATTCGGCGCACCCTGGATATTAAGCTAAATGAGCGTGTAAAAAGGTTCCTTTTTTGAAGGTAAGGTTTTACGATACAGGGTTTGTGAAAGAATGGCTACCAGTCCTTAAAATCGTATAGATAGCTATGATATGGTACCAATAACTCTTGTTTAATGTGTGGTAAGATTACCGGAGTACGTCTGTATCCTTTATCATAAATCATGGAGGGGTTATTTATGGAGAAGTTCACTCCAGATGAGAAAGCAGTACATGACCAGTTGGTGGCGCAGTTGGCACCGCTGGATATCCCCAAGTCCATCCGTGTCCTGCTGGAGATAAAAGAGGTGATGGATGAGGCCGGGATAACCTTTTTCCTTCGACAGGGGACATGCCTCGGCGCCGTCAGAGACAAAGCTTTCATTCCCTGGGATGATGACATTGATATCGGCTCCGTGCTCGGACTGCACGGGCTTAGCGAAGAGAAGATAGAACCAGTCGTCCGTACTTTCAGAGAAAGAGGGTTCATAACCACATTAGAGCACACTGACGACTTTGTATATGTACCTATAGTAAAGCCCCCGGTGACGGTGGACTGGGAGTGCTACCGGGTGGTGGATGACACTGTTTTCATGTACCCGGCAAGCCGTATCCCGGTACGATTTTTCGCGGAATTGAAGAAGGTGGATTTTATCGGTGGCGAGTTCTACGTGCCGAATCCGCCCGAAGAGTACCTGGAAACCAAGTATGGCCCGGAATGGCACGTCCCGAAGCCAGCGGGGGTCTATGAAAAGGATGTCATAAGTCTTATTCCTGATGGCCCGGTCTATGGTCGAGCCCAACGCCTGAAGCAGGCAATCACCCGGCGCTTATTACCCTGGCGTGCCGCTACGATAATGGTATTGGACGAACGGGGACAACCGATGAGTGACACCCGGATTTCAGTCGTGGGACTGGGTACTTTTCGAGCTAACAAACAGGGCATCGTCAAACTGTATGTACCCTATGAGTTCTGGTATGCGCTCATTATCAAATTCAGCGGTCACGAGCGTACACTCTTCGTGGAGAAGGTAGAACCGACCGGGAAATATATCTACCGGCCGGGAGAAGAGCACCTCCAGGCCGTCAGTGACCTTTAAGTGCTTACACGGTTTTTGTTCCTGGATGGAACTGTCGGTACCTCTCGGTTTAGAATGTCGGCTACGGCCTTAACCAGCAACTCATTTTCTGCCTCAGTGCGAGAAGCGATTCTTACATAGCGGTCGGCTTGCGGCATCGTTTTCCCAGCGCAGTGCTTGATAAGGATGTTGTAGTCTGTGAAAAGCCTTCTGGAGAACTCTGGGCCGCTCATCGCATTATCGGGAAGGCGGCAGAGGACAAAATTAGCATCGGGCCGGTACACCATCAGTCCTGGGATGGCATCCAAACGACGGTACAGTTCATCGCAACTCATCCGGACGCGTCGACAGCTCGAAACGAACTGGGGCCAATAGCGCGGAGCCATCCGGAGGAACATCTCAGCAAAACTATTGATGTTCCAAATAGAAATCTCTTCACGAACTGCCGCTGCAAATTGAGAGTTAGCCGTCAGAAGATAACCGAGACGCAACCCGCCGGCACCACAACACTTGCCCAGGCTCTTGACTATAACCAGATTCCGGTACCGGTCTATCTCCGGCACCATGGTCGCCATCTGGGGGTCCCTGGTAAAGTCGATAAAGGACTCGTCAATGATGAGCAGGATATCCTTCCTGGCCAGTTGTTCGACGAGGCTGAGAAGGTCTTCCCTGGGTACGGCGAGAGAGGTCGGGTTGTTTGGGTTGATGACGATGGCGATATCAGCACCGCCATCAGTTGCCTCCTTGACGAATGAATCTACGTCCAGCTGGAAGAACGGCGGAAGGAGAGCCGATGTGATGACTGCGCCTTCCGGTGCGGCGTTGATCCATTCGTTGAATGACGGGACCGGCACTATCAACCGCCGGTCGAGTCGCCGGGCGATGACTTTTATCAGTTCGGAGACGCCGTTTCCGACGACAATCCTTGCTGACGGCTGGTCAATCAATGCCCCAATCAGTTCTGCCAGGATATTCTGGCCGCTGGGGTAGTTGAGGACCAGTTCACGCAGGTGCCCGGCAATTTCATCGAGCAGGGCTTGTGGCGGGAAGTAAAGGTTATAGAGGAGAGCGTGGTCAATAAAGTCATAGCGCCAGTAATCACCATGGAGGTTTGATACGTGCTCGTAGCGCTGCCCCTGGTTGGCAAACAGATAGTTAGCGGCGTTTAAGTCATCCAGATTATCAATCTCCATCCATTTGATGTCATCGCAGGGAACCGCAGTCATGGATAGCCTGTACTGGTCGCACAGTTCCCGCAGGATTGTTTCATAGTAGTCATTAACCTTGCCCGCATTAATAGCGGCATTAAGGCAGGGCAGGAAATTGTTCCGTAAGAACTCTCCCGAGAAATGGTAGATATTTACCGTTTTGAAGGTGTCCCGGTACTCAAAATCAGGTCCCTGGTGCTTGGATTCTACCAGAACTTCGATTTTTCCTTTATCATCAAGACAGACTACTGTTCCCGACATCCAGGGCTGGTGCCGTGCTACCGCCGCCTGGTTCCCATCCTCTATGCCCAGCAAACGGTCAATCAACTCCTTTTCGAAGAACACGTCGGCTTCGATAAGGAGTATATCCTCATCAAAGTGTTCGCGGGCAAGCCACAGGGAAAAAATATTGTTGGTGGTGGAATAGCAGTCTGACTCCACGTAGGTGATATCCATCCCGCGGAATTGAAAACCCACCTGCTCGACAATTTTTTCTTTAAGATGTCCAACGACGATAACCGTTTCGCTAATGCCGGCGTTCGCGAGGTGAGTCAAGGTATTGACCAGTATAGGCTCTCCATTCACGGGGACGAGACATTTGGGTCTCATGTCCGTGAATGGACGCAGACGATTACCTGCGCCAGCGGCTAAGATGATGGCCTTTCGCACGGTGGGATAAGGCCATTGGTGAGGTTTCCTGTAATAAGCGGTTTCTCTCTTTACTTGCATAAGTTACTCCAGTTTCTCTGGCCACGTGCTAATGTGAGAGGTTGTACCAGTAATATCAAGCAATAAGCTGGTATTTCGGAGGATGATGGAAAACGATGTTTAGCAGTAATCAGGGTGTTAAAACGGGCTCAGGTAGTAAGGCCCCACACGCCTATCACTGTTCAGTGAAAAGACTCGTTACTCATATCGGTATCATTAGTTTCGTCAATTTTGGATTTCCATTGATTCTTGGCGTATCTATGCTATGATAACTTGGTTCTTTTGTCAAGATACCAAACTCTGACAACCACAGGCACTATCTGCGCTTGGTAAACCAACCCGGCCGATACGATAAACAGGAAAAAAATAGTATCATTCCTTTTTTCGAAGCAAGTTCTACGCCTGGACATCAAGCGTGATAATTAACGAACGCTTATTAAAACAACGTGCCTGTACAATCCTGTCTGGCAATATTGACAAACGAAAAGCGCTGTGATATTATTAACTTTGCGCTTGCATGGCGCATCAGCACTTTAACAACTGGATAGCGGAAGGAAGTTCAAGCCAAAATAGATAAGAATTAGTCGGAGAGTTTGATCCCGGCTCAGGATAAACGCTGGCGGCGTGCTTAATGCATGCAAGTCGAACGGTCCTTCGGGACAGTGGCAAATGGGTGAGTAACGCGTAAGTAACCTGCCCCTAAGTGGGGGATAACTTCGGGAAACTGGAGCTAATACCGCATGTGATGGCCTTTCAACAGAGTGGCTATTAAAACCTTCGGGTGCTTGGGGAGGGGCTTGTGTCCGATTAGCTTGTTGGTGAGGTAACGGCCCACCAAGGCGATGATCGGTAGCTGGTCTGAGAGGATGATCAGCCACACTGGGACTGAGACACGGCCCAGACTCCTACGGGAGGCAGCAGCAAGGAATATTGTGCAATGGGCGAAAGCCTGACACAGCGACGCCGCGTGGGGGAAGAAGGCCTTCGGGTCGTAAACCTCTTTTCTCAGGGAAGAATAATGACGGTACCTGAGGAATAAGTCTCGGCTAACTACGTGCCAGCAGCCGCGGTAATACGTAGGAGGCAAGCGTTATCCGGATTTATTGGGCGTAAAGCGCGTGTAGGCGGCTCTTCAAGTCGGATGTAAAATCTCCCGGCTCAACTGGGAGGGACCATTCGATACTGCTGGGCTAGAGTGCAGCAGAGGGAGGTGGAATTCCCGGTGTAGTGGTGAAATGCGTAGATATCGGGAGGAACACCAGTGGCGA
Source organism: Dehalococcoidia bacterium (assembly GCA_030613665.1). Lineage (GTDB taxonomy): Bacteria > Chloroflexota > Dehalococcoidia > Dehalococcoidales > RBG-16-60-22 > E44-bin89. The sequence goes on along the minus strand of JAUWLN010000002.1, from coordinate 70 downwards.
AGGCGGCCTCCTGGGCTGTAACTGACGCTGAGACGCGAAAGCGTGGGGAGCGAACAGGATTAGATACCCT
>JAUWLN010000116.1 GCA_030613665.1 Dehalococcoidia bacterium | reverse complement strand
GCCAAAGTAGACGTTTACGAATTCCGGGCTGTTGGTCATCAAAGTCGCCACGCGGTCACCTTTCTTCACCCCCAGGTTAAGCAACGCATTGGCCACCTTGTTGGCGTCTCTGTCCAGCTCAGCGTAGTAAACACGGCGCTCGCCGCAGGCAATAGCGGTCCTGTCGGCAAACTTCTCGGCCGCGACTTCAAGCATCTGCTTCAAGTTAGTTATCTGTTTCGCCATAATGGACCTCATGGGGAAGGGGGGACTCGAACCCCCACGTCTTGCGACACCAGATCCTAAGTCTGGCCCGTCTGCCAATTCCGGCACTTCCCCGGACTGTGGTATGAATACAGTGCCCCTTTGCAAAAAAAGGGGCGACTGTTATCTAATACTATAGCATTTTGAACCTGCTCACTCAATAAAACGAGCGTGTTATTTCACCCGTTTTTCGTCGTTAAAATTAAATAACGCGCAGTTGAATTTTCAATTGAGCCGCCGACCTCCGTGGTGTAAAATACCTGTAGCATAAGTCAGCGGGAACAGTGGGAGTGCCGACAGGGTATTGCCGAATGCCCGGGGGAGTATTATTGTTATGTCAATTAAACAAAATGTGCAGCAGATATTAAATGAACTGCCAGAGGGAGTGCAGCTGGTAGCCGCATCCAAAACCAGAACCCCGGCCGAAATCCTGGAGGCAGTTGCTGCCGGCGTGCAGTTAATCGGTGAGAACTACATCCAGGAAGCGGAAAAGGCTTATGAGGTCGTCGGCAACCGGGCGACGTGGCACTTCATCGGCCACCTGCAGCGAAACAAGGTGAAAAAGGCGGTCAGAATCTTTGACATGATTGAAACCGTAGACTCCCGTGAAATCGCCCGGGAGATTGACAAACGGTGCGCTGAAATCGGCAAGGTTATGCCCGTTCTAATCGAGGTGAATATAGGCGAGGAACCGCAAAAAGCGGGCGCACTGCCGGAAGACACCGGGCAACTGATAAGGGATATTTCAGCACTGCCCAACATCAGAGTGATGGGACTGATGACCATGGGACCACTCTCGGAAAACCCGGAAGACTCCCGGCCCTATTTTGTGGCCATGAAGAAATTATTTGACCGCATGAAAGAATCGGGCCTGCCCAACGTCGAGATGAAATATCTTTCCATGGGCATGACCAGTTCTTATCAGATTGCGCCTGAGGAGGGCGCCAACATAGTCAGGGTAGGCACCAGGATATTTGGAGAGAGGAAATACCCGTGAAGTAAGCACACATCTTGTATTTTATAAAAAACAGTGTTATACTCTATCGGAACAACTAGTTTTGACTTTATCAAGTGGGTTTCATCCCCACTTTTTTAATTATTGGCAATAATAATGGGGAGTTAGGTCAGAAATGAAAAGTGATTTTCTACTGGCAATAACTCAGCTTGCGGCGGAAAAGAATCTGCCCAGGGAGACGATTCTGTCTGCGGTGGAAGCCGCGCTGATCTCCGCCTATCGCAGGGATAGCTTTACTCCAGACCAGGATGTCTCGGTTAGAATAAACCCCTCAAGCGGTCGTGTTGAGGTCTGGGTAGACAAAACGGTGGTAGAACGACCGGCCGATACACGACTTGAAGTATCGCTGGATGAAGCGCGCCGGTTCAAGGCAGATATCCAGCTGGGCGATACTATTATAATAGAGTCCACACCGCACGATGCGGGACGTATCGCCGCCCAGACAGCAAAACAGGTTATTCTCCAGCGTCTCCATGAGGCCGAGCACAGCGCCATTCTGGAGGAGTATGCCGAAAAAGAAGATGAGGTCATCACCGGCGTTGTGCAGCGCATTGAACCCGGTCAGATTAACATTGACCTGGGAAGAACCGAAGCCATACTGCCCGCCCCGGAACAGGTGCGCACGGAAAGATATCGAGTTGGCCAGCGCCTGAAAGTCTGCATTATCCAGGTCCTGAAGACAACCAGGGGACCACGGGTAGTGGTATCACGTTCCCATCCTGACCTGCTCCGCCGCCTCCTTGAGATGGAAGTGCCGGAGGTATATAGCGGTTCCGTAGAGATTAAGTCAATTGCCCGCGAGGCCGGATACCGGAGCAAGGTAGCCGTGACGGCACGCCAGGAAGGAATTGACCCGGTAGGCTGCTGCGTTGGCCTGCGCGGCATCAGAATACAGAACGTCGTCAACGAACTGAACGGCGAGAAGATAGATGTTATCCAGTGGAGCCCCGATGTCCCCGCATTTATCACCAACGCACTGAGTCCGGCCCAGATAATCGGCGTCCGCCTGAATGAAGAGGAAAATATCGCCACGGTAGTGGTTCCGGATAAGCAGCTCTCCCTTGCTATCGGCAAGGAAGGGCAGAATGCCCGGCTGGCAGCCAAACTGACCGGCTGGCGAATTGACATCAAGAGTGCTTCTGTTGCCGAGGCGGAAAAAGCGGCCGCCAAGCCGGCACCAGAAGTTGAAAAGAAAGAGGCTGAGGCTGTAATCGCAGAAGAGCCGGGACCGGAAGCTGTCCCGGCGGAGCCGGTCGAGGAAGCAGTTGCCGGAAAGACCGAACCATCGCCAGCGGCGGAAGAAGTATTGGCCGAGCCGGTGGTCGTCTTTGAACCTAAAGTAACGGAGGCGAAACCAGGGCTCAGATTCGCCGAGGATATCATGGGGCCCAGGCCGGATAAACCGGCAGACAAAGCCAAGAAGAAGAAAAAGAAAGGGGTTTCTGCCAAAGAAGGTGCCGAGGACGGTATCAGGATAAAGAAACGACGGCGAGACGCTGATTTGCTTGGTGAAGATGAAGAGCTCTAGTTCCCGTTCCATTCATACCAGACATATACCGCAGCGGACATGCCTCGGCTGTCGGCAGGTAAGAGCAAAGCGTGAATTAATACGAATCATCAATACGCCGACCGGTAATATAGAAGTCGATATTACCGGCAGAAAGGCAGGGCGCGGAACCTATCTCTGCCCGACCCTGGAATGCTGGGAGATGGGACTGAAAAGCAATCGCCTGGACCATGCGCTGCGCACCGGCCTCAGCACGGACAGCCGGGAACAGCTGATGAAATACGCTGAAGAAAACCTGAAAGGAGAGACCAGTGCCCCGGGCGAAAAAACCAGATAATACGGCCCAACCGGAAACCGAAGAAGCAACCAAGTCGCCGGAGACACCCCCAAAAGCTCAGGTGGAGCTTCCACATTCGCTGAGCGTGCGGCAACTGGCTGACCTTCTTCAGGTCAGTGCCATTGATATCATAAAACAGCTCATGCGAAAGGATATCATGGCCAATATCAACCAGATCGTTGATTATGCTATTGCGGCAGAGATAGCCACCAACCTGGGCTATGAGACACGCCTGAAGTCACGGACCGCCGAAGGAACTGCCAGCGCTATCAGTGAGATAAGAAAGCGCCGCAAGTTACAGGTTGAAGAAACGGGAAACCTGCAGCCGCGCCCTCCGGTGGTGACGGTCATGGGCCATGTTGACCACGGAAAGACACGGCTGCTTGACGCCATCCGCCAGACCAATGTCATGGACACCGAAGCCGGTGCCATTACCCAGCACATCGGTGCCTATCAGGTAACTGTAGAAGACCAGAAAATCACCTTCCTGGATACCCCGGGGCACGAGGCGTTCACCGCCATGAGAGCCCATGGGGCTCAGATAACCGATATCATCATCCTGGTGGTGGCAGCAGATGACGGCGTAATGCCGCAAACGGCGGAGGCAATCGACCATGCCCGCGCGGCGGAGGTACCCATTGTCATCGCCCTCAACAAAATCGACAAGCCGGAAGCGAACCAGGACCGGGTGAAGCAGCAACTGACGGAAGCAGGGCTTCTGATTGAGGAATGGGGAGGGGACGTTGTCTGTATACCCATTTCCGCAAAAGAGAAAGTAGGCATTCAGGAACTTCTGGAAAACCTCCTGGTTGTAACCGAGATGGAAGAGCTTAAAGCCAATCCAGCGGGGCTTGCCTCCGGTGTGGTAGTTGAAGCCGAGATGGATAGAACCCGTGGCCCACTGGCTACCATACTGGTGAATAATGGTACTTTGAAGCCGGGTGATACCATGGTCGTTGGCAGCACATCGGGCAGGGTCAGAGCCATGATGAATGACCTGGGCAAACGGGTGAAGAAAGCCGGGCCGGCTACGCCGGTGGTGATTATGGGCTTGGAGAGCGTGCCGCAGGCTGGAGACCTACTGACCGCAGTGACCAGCGAGCAGCAGGCACAGGCACTGCTGGAGAAACATCGCCAGGAAGTGGAAGAAAGAGCTTCAGTTTCTGCCAGGTCGGTAAGCCTGCATAACCTGTACGATAAAATCAGCAGCGGCCAGGTTAAAGGACTCAATATTATCCTGAAGGCGGATGTCCAAGGCAGTATCGGGCCGATTGAAGATTCCCTGGAGCGCCTGAGCACTGATGAAGTGCAGGTGAGAATACTCCACAGCGGCACCGGCAACGTATCCGAGAGTGACGTAATGCTGGCCACCGCTTCCAGCGGGCTCATCATTGGCTTTGGTGTCGACAGCGACGAAGGCGCCCGCCGGCAGGCAAGCGTAGAAGGGGTTGACATCCGCCATTATGACGTGATTTACAACGTTGTTGACGACGTGGAAAAGGCGCTCAAGGGTTTGCTGGAGCCTGAATTGGTTGAGGTCACTGAGGGGCGAGCCGAGGTTCGAGCCGTCTTCTCGGCAACAAAAAGTGCCCAGGTGGCCGGGCTTTACGTTTTAGACGGCAAGATCAGCCGTAACTCCTCAGTGAGAGTGCACCGCGGCGAGGAGATTATCAGTGATACTACTCTTAGCAGCCTGCGGCGGTTCAAGGATGATGTCCGCGAAGTAGCCGCCGGCTACGAATGCGGCATCGGCGTCAAGGACTTCCATGATTTTCAGGTTGGCGACGTGCTCGAATTTTACCGGGTAGACAAAGCTGCCTAGCCCGGCAAGTATAAACTCCAGGAGCCTGTATCGTGTCTCATCGGATTGAACGTGTGAACCAGCTCATCCGTCAGGAAATCAGCGATTTACTGCGGCGTGAAATTAAAGACCCGAGGCTCAGCCAATTTATTGCGGTTACCGAGGTGACTACTTCCCCGGACCTCAAAAACGCCAAAGTCTATATCAGCTTCATCAGCGATAAGCAGCAAAAGCTAGACGCGCTTGACGCCCTGGCCGGTGCCTCACATTTTTTCCGCAAGGAAATGGCCAGGACGCTGAGGTTGCGGCGCATTCCCGAACTCAGCTTCCACTGGGATAACTCCATAGAGCGCGGTGCGCATATCATGCACCTCATCGATGATGTGCGCTCTTCAGACCTCTGAGAACTCCGGTTTACGTGATATATTCACCACATCGCAAACTTAACTCAAGGGGGTAACACTATGAAAAGATGGTTAATTATTGTCCTTCTGGCCGGTGCATCTGTCTTCTCATACCTGCTTTACTTCAATAGCAGCACTCAATTATACGCGGTCGAAGTGGAGTTAAACTCCACACAGACACAGCGGGATTCGGCCGAAACCGGGCTGGCGGCAACGAAAGGGGAGCTGGGTGCCGCGAAAACAGAA
>JAUWLN010000133.1 GCA_030613665.1 Dehalococcoidia bacterium | reverse complement strand
CCTCGACCACCCTGCCCACGTAGCCCAGTTTTTCGTCTTCTATCCGGCACCGCGTCAGCGTGCCGTCGACGCCGCTTATGCCTATGGCTCGTCCGCCGAGCTGATTAACCGCCGCCACGATTTCCTTGTTGACCAGTCCGGCCAGCACCGCCACTGCCACTGCCAGCGAATCCTTATCGGTTACGCGCTGACCGCCAACAAACCGGCTGGTAACGCCGTGCAATTTCAACCACTCGGTGATGAGTTTGCCACCACCATGCACCACCACCAGCTGTTTCCCCTGTTGCTGAAGGTGGACGATATCCTCAATGGTCGTGTCATTGCTGCCCAGCGCCACCCCGCCAATCTTCACCAGAATTACCTGATTGCGTTCCATATCTTATATGCTATCAGCCTAAGTTGTATAGTGGCTGTTTATTTCCGCGTAGTTCTCGGTTAAATCGCAACCCCAGGCAACTGCGCTGCCGTCGCCCAGGTTAAGATTCAAGGTAAAGGTTACCTCGGTCTTATTCAAATGCTTTACCGCTTCGGCATGGTCAAACGATTGCGGGCGGCCTGCTTTCAGCAGACAGATGTCAGCCAGATAAAGGTCTACTTTCGACTCCACCACCTCGGCGCCGCTCCTCCCCGCCGCCGCCAGGATTCTGCCCCAGTTGGGGTCGTTTCCGTAGGTGGCTGCCTTCACCAGCGGCGAACTCACCACGGTCCGTGCCATCTGCCGCGCCGCCGCCCTGTCCGACGCTCCCCGCACCGCTACCTCAAAAAGCTTGGTGGCGCCCTCGCCGTCACGCGCCATCGCCCTGGCCAGGTGAATGCAGAGGCCGTCCAGTGCCTGCTGGAACGCTTCAGCCTGCTTCGTACCCGATGATATAACGTCGTTGCCGGCCCGTCCGTTGGCCAGCAACAGCAACGTATCGTTGGTGCTGGTATCGCCGTCAATGGAGACCATGTTGAAGGAAACGTCCGCCGCTTCTTTCAGAGCGGACTGGAGAAACCCGGGGTCAACCCTGGCATCAGTGGCCAGAAAGCCGAGAAACGTGGCCATATCGGGGTGAATCATCCCCGCACCCTTGGCCACCCCACCTATGGTGTAGCCGCCTCCATTTACTTTTACCGCCGCCTCCTTGGGCACCGTATCCGTGGTCATGATTGCCCTGGCCATTTCATGCCCGCCATCGCGGGAGAGCGAAATCTGCTTTATGCCGGTGCGAAGTCGTTCCATCGGCATCATCTGCCCGATGACCCCGGTGCTTGCCACCAGAACCTGCTCGGGGGGAGCGCCGATAGTTTCAGCGGCCAGCGCGGCCATCTCCCTGGCATCCGCCAGTCCCTGTTCCCCGGTACAGGTATTGGCACAACCGCTGTTGACCACCACCCCGGCCGCTTTCCCGCCGGCGAGTCGCTGCTGGCAAAGTACCACCGGTGCCCCTTTAATCTGATTCCGGGTAAGCACACCCGCAGTCACGCAGGGCACTTCCGAAGCCAGTATCGCCAGGTCCAGGCTTTCCTCTTTCTTGATACCAGCGTGCGTTGCCCCGGCGGTGAATCCGCCTGGGGTAGTAATGGTACCCGAAGATATGAACTCAAATCCAGCTTCCATTACCCAAATATATCACACTGGATATACCAAAGCAACGCTCGCTTATCAACTTCAATTTGACATCCACAGGCGTCAATGATAAACTTATGCCACTATGAAAATTGTAAGATACAGCATCGGCAGCAAAACTGAGTACGGTATCCTGGACGGTGAACAAATCCAGGTTATCGACGGAACACCGTTCCCGGAAATCAAAAAGCTCGACCAGTCCCGCAAGCAAAGCGAGGTCAAGCTTCTGGCACCCTGCGAGCCAACCAAGATTGTAGCCATCGGCCTCAACTACCACAGCCATGCCAAAGAGGTCGGCCAGCCTGCCCCCGAGGAACCAATAATGTTCTACAAACCTTCAAGTTCGGTCATCGGCCCCGAGGAGAAGATTTACAACCCCGGGTCCACACGGGTCGACTACGAGGCGGAGCTGGGCGTGGTCATCAAGACCCAGGCGACGAAGGTGAGCGAAAAGGACGCTATGAAGTACGTGCTGGGCTATACCTGCTGCAACGATGTCAGTGCCCGCGACTGGCAGAAAAATGACTCGCAGTGGACAAGGGCTAAAGGCGCAGATACCTTTGCGCCATGCGGTCCCTGGATTGAGACGGATATTGACCCGGGCAATGTGCTGCTGGAAGCATATCTCAACGGCGAGTGCAAACAGAGTGTGAACACGAGCGACCTCATCTTTGACGTTCCGTCTCTGATAATCTACATCTCCCGGTTCATTACCCTTTTCCCGGGCGATATTATCTCCACGGGAACGCCGGCCGGCATCAGCCCGATGAAGTCGGGCGATACCATCGAGATAAAAGTGGAAGGTATCGGCACGCTGCGCAACTACATGGCCTGAGCGATGCCGTCCACATTCAGGAGATATCACTAATGGAAGCGAAGACTGTTTATTTTGAGCGGTCCGGCCAAGAGAATACGAGCGAGGTGCTGCGCATTGCCGGGCAGCGGGCCAAAGAACTCGGAATCAAAACGATAGTGGTGGCATCGACGCGGGGTGATACCGCAGCACAGGCAGTGGAAGCGTTGGAGGGCTTCCGGGTAATCATAGTGACCCACAGCCAGGGCTTCCGTGAGGCAAACGCCAACTCATTCACCGAGGAGAACCGCAAGGTGGTGGAGAGCAAGGGCGGCGTGATATATACCGGCACGCACCTTTTTGCCGGCGTCAGCCGCGCCATCCGCAACAAGTACGACACTTACGTCGTCGGCGACCTTTTTGCCAGCGTGCTCCGGCTCCTTGGCGATGGGATGAAGGTGGTCTGCGAGATATCGATTATGGCGGCGGATGCCGGTCTGGTACGCACCGACGAGGAGATAATCGTCATCGGCGGCACCGGTCGCGGCTCCGATACCGCGGTGGTGCTCACGCCGGTGAATTCGCAGGACTTCTTCGACCTCAGGGTCAAGGAAATACTCTGCAAACCGCGTTTTTAGAGCTTTATTATATCATTATAAAAGGAGGCTATAAGGATATGGGAGAAATGGGAGCGCATTATGCCATCGGCAAAGCCGGCAAGTTAATCCCGGCACGGCTCAGAACGCATACGGATATCACCAACGGCCTGAAGGCCGTCTGCGCGGAAAACGGCATCAAGTACGGCGCGGTGCTCTTCGGCATCGGCAGCATACGCAAGGTGACCTACCAAATACTGGGACCCAAGCCGGAGTCACCAATGGGCGCCGGCTATCTCGACCCCATCACCCTTCCCGGCCCGGTTGAGGTCATCAGCATGCACGGCATTGTCTTCCAGTCGGATGACGGCCAGACGCTGCTGCACCTGCACGGCACCTTCTGCGACAAAGAAGGCAAGGTCTTCGGCGGGCATATCGTGGCCGGAGGGAACCCGGTGCTGGCCACGCTGGACGCATACATTGTGGAAGCGGTAGGCGCGGAGACAATCCGCCAGATGGACGAGGACATCGGCATGGCTCTGGGCATACCGCAGGGCTACTTCGCCAAAGTCAAAGAGTAATAACTCATTAAATTAAGAGACCTCACCCCCTGTGTCCCCCTCTCCTTGAAAGGAGAGGGGGAGTTTATTTTAGATACGTTTCTCTTGACAAATACTATTAGGTGTAACAAAATGTGGCTAGCTGTGGCATTTGGGGGGCGCTGGGTATGGCTAAAATTCTGAATAATAAACAAGAACTCGCCAGTAGATTTCCGACAACTCCATATATAAATCCATTGCCCCAATGGTTTATTATGAAGCATCTGGCATTTCAGGAGGAGTTGAAGCAGACTAAACAGAGATTGATGGAACTTGAAAGCAGGGTTTCCGGGGAGGAAGTAATTGTGATCAGGGAAATAACAAGGGAAGAAGCCAAACAGGAGATACGGCAGCTTTTTAAAAGTGGGCGAACGCTTTACTATTCTGATATTGCAGAGGAATTGAAGCTCGACCTTAAGCTAGTTGTCGATATTTGTCGAGAATTTCAGGAAAACAAAGAAATCGGGATAGATGAAGATGCCCTCGCAAGAATATAGTGGAGTGGGGGATGCACTAAGAGCTGAGAAGATAGCTGTTGAAGCTCGTACGATTGATAGGCCCCGTGTCGTTGAGGGGTCTGGCCGTGATAAGATTCAGAAAACAACTTTGAGGGGTTCGGCTTATTGTGTGATTGAAATTCCCTTAAAGTGGATTTTGGAGAAAAAGGAAGATAAAAGATAAAAGAAGTAGAAATCCATTAAACTGAGCAACCTCACCCCCTGTGTCCCCCTCTCGGGAACGGTTTCGCAAATGGATACCCAAGCTCCCTTATGGTTCACCCTGTTTGTGCCTCTGCACAATGCCAAGTAGGGCAACTGAGCTAGCATATGGCAAAAACATTATACACTGTGGAGCCGTCTAAGTCACGATTCGAACCAGCCTTTCAGGTGGCAGCCCAACGTGATGATTCGGTTGTCCAAATATTAGACGGGCTTGTGGAATTATCCCCAA
>JAUWLN010000106.1 GCA_030613665.1 Dehalococcoidia bacterium | reverse complement strand
GGCGAAGAGTTTCCGGCAGTATTGTTCCTGTATTGCTTGCCATCAGGGACTGGTTTTCTTCAAAGGACGCCATTGCCCCAGACTGAAAAGCCTGGGGAACAGCGCTTTTCTCGTTTCCTCGATGATAAACAGGGAGACGCCGGCGAGGAGGGCGATACCCCATTTGTCCAAGGTCAGTGGTACCGTACTGAAAGCCACCTGCATGAATGGCGTGTAGACGACGAACAGCTGGAGAGAGATGGCGACCGCGGTTGACATAAGGAGCCAGCGGTTGCGGAAGATGCCCAGGCGGAAGATGGTATACTGGCCGGAGCGCGCGTTAAAAGCACGAAACCACTCGAAGGCGACCATGGTGCAGAAGGTGATGGTGCGCGCTTCTTCCAGGCTCATTCTGGGCTCCGCCCAGCGAAAGATGAGAAATACGCCGACGCCCATGAACGCGGCCATGAAGGCGATGCGGAGGAGAAGTCCGGGAAATACTATGCCCACTCCGGGGTGGCGGGGTGGCTGTTTCAGTTCATCCCCTACCTTTGGCTCCAGTCCCAGAGGCACCGCCGCGGTGGTATCCGTGACCAGGTTCACCCAGATAATCTGAACTGCAAGCAGGGGCGCCTTGCCCACGAAGAGGATGGCCAGAGTAAGGGCAAGAAGTTCCCCCAGGTTGGTGCTCAGCAGGAAGAAGATCACGTTGCGCAGCCGATTGAAGATGACTCTGCCTTCCTCGACCGCAGTGACCACGGAGGCGAAATTGTCGTCCGCCAGTATCATATCGGAGCCTTCTTTGGCCACATCAGTGCCGGTGATGCCCATGGCAATGCCGATATCGGCCGCTTTCAATGCCGGCGCGTCATTAACGCCGTCGCCGGTCATGGCCACTACGTGGCCGTGGCTCTTCAATGCGTTCACAATTCTGAGCTTGTGCAGTGGCTCGATGCGGGCGAAAACAGAGATATCTTCTACCTGTTCATACAGTTCCTCATCGGACATCTGTTTGAGTTCTGAGCCGGTAACTGTTCTCCCTGCCGGCAGGTCCAGTTGACGGGCGATTGACTCCGCGGTGATCTTGTGGTCGCCGGTAATCATCACTACCCTGATTCCCGCCTGTTTGCACAGTCGCACCGCTTCTCTGGCTTCTTCACGGGGCAGGTCGGCCATGCCCGCCAGGCCGACAAATACCAGATTGCCCCGGATATGTTCATCTTTTAAATCTTCCAGCTCACTGGGAAGCTCGGCATAGGCGGTGGCAATTACCCGTAACGCCTGCCTGGCCATAGCGTCGTTGGCCTGCATGATAGTATCAACGTCTTTCCCGGTGATTGGGGCGGGCTGCTTACCTTTGAGTTTATACTTGCTGAGCGCCAGTATCTTCTCCACCGAGCCTTTGACATAGACCACTCTGCCGCCATCGCGCGGGTGGAGGGTGGCCATGTACTGCTTTTCACTCTGAAACGGGATTTCGTCCAGGCGGGGAAAAGCCTTTTCCAGCTTTTCCTTGTTCATTCCCGCTTTGTTCGCTGCCACGAGTAATGCCCCTTCCGTGGGGTCGCCGTAGATATCGCAGCACTCGTCATTATCCCGCCTCGTCAGGAAAGAATCGTTGCAGAGCGCGCCAATCCGCAGCATCAAGTTGATTGAGGGCTCGTTTTGCAGGTCAATAGTTTGCCCGTCACGGCGGAATTCACCCATCGGAATGTAACCCTCGCCGGTTACTTCAATCGTCTGGCCGTCAACATACAGGCGCTGCACGGTCATCTCGTTCCGGGTCAGTGTTCCGGTTTTATCCGAGCAGATAACCGTGGCTGAGCCGAGGGTCTCCACGGCCACCAGTTTGCGGATGATGGCATTTCGCCGGGCCATGATGTGCATACCCACCGCCAGCACAACGGTAACCACGGTAGGCAGTCCCTCCGGTATGGCGGAAACGGCGGCCGCTACGGCCAGCAGGAATATTTCCAGCCAGTCCAGCCCCTGGAGCAGGCCAACCGCCACCAGCAGAGCACATATGCCAAGGAAAAGAATAACTATGTATCGGCTCAGCTTGCTGATGTTTTTCTGCAGGGGCGTCTTCTCCGACTTGATTTCCTGTATAGCGGTTGCTATCTGGCCGATGTCTGTTGCCATTCCGGTCCTGACGACCATGGCGGTGGCGCGGCCATAATTGACAATGGTGCCCATGTGCACCATGTTCTTTCTCTCCGGCATGGGTACGTCTTCACGGATGGCATCGGTGTGTTTGTCAACGGGCATGGACTCGCCGGTGAGCATGGCCTCATTTACTTTCAGGTTGGAGACCTCAATAAGCCGGGCGTCGGCCGGGATTTTATCACCGGTTTCCAGGAGCACGATATCACCGGGAACAACCTCTCGGGCGGGGATAACCTTTATAGCCCCATCGCGCCGGACGCTGGCCTTGGGTGCCGCCATCCGGATGAGTGCTTCCATCGCTTTCTCGGCGCGGACCTCCTGTATAAAACCGATGGCGGCATTGAGAAAAAGCACGCCGAGAATCACACCGGCGTCAATAAAGTGCTCAACAATTAGGGAGATAATGGCGGCGACCATCAGGACGTAAATGAGCGGGCTGAGAAACTGCCTCAGAAATACGATTGCCGGCGGCGTCTTCTTTTTGCCCTTCAGCTCGTTAGGGCCGTACCGCATGCGGCCGGAACTGGCCTCATCACCGGTAAGCCCGGAACGCCGGGAACCGAATGCCTCCAGAGCTTCACTGGTGGAGAGGTTATGCCACTGCGTGTTCATGCTAGGTAATATTGGCTTCTTGGCGGCAGAATTTTAATAGCTCGGCGAAGTTGCTGATTCTGGCGGCGTTGTTGGTTTCCAGGAAGCCGTCGTAGGTGAGGCTTATCCAGGGCTTCTGGTAGGTGGCGCTGAACTTCTCGGCCATGGCCGCCACGATGCCACCGGGCATACAGCCGTGGGGCATTACCGAAATCACCCCGGCAAATACCGGCGATTCCATCCACTCCACACCGCTGCCGATGCTGAGGACCGCCTCGCTGCCGCAGCGGGGGGATAAATACATGTCTGACTTGGCCAGTATGGCCGCCGTGGAAGGCTCTCTTCCATCGAGCAGCTCGCGGTAGTAGCCGGAGACCTTATGCTCATCCCGCTCCTGTATCAGTTTCTTGAGGTAGCTGGAAACCATTTTTCGGAAATTCCGGTCTTTCACCGCGTCCTCGAGGTTGCGGTAGGCGGTATATTTCATCCACTCGCCAACGGGAGAAACGATGACTTCAAGACCTGCCTCTTCGCATTCTTTCACCAGGTCGCGGTTGCTGAATCGGTTGGAGCGCAGGTATATCTCACCGTTTATGCCGATGAGAGGCCTTTGCGGCAGGTGCGAGTCAATGAGCGACTTAAATGCTGCCGTTGCCTGCTGCAGTACATCGTAAAACGGCTCCTTGCGGCGGACCTGCTCCGCAATCCGTTTCAGGAATTCATCGAACAGGTCTTCGGCCGCTCCTTTTTCCTTTTCATAGGGACGGGTGCGCCAGAGAAGCCTTTGCAGCCCGTCAACAGCCACGATACTGTTCCAGGCGAGGCGGATAAAGCCCGGCTCAAGGTTCAGGTCACGGTAGGCGTTATTGGAAACCGAGGATATCATAGGCAGGTCAAAGCCGATGTCTTTCAGTATTCGGCCCTGCTCGACCGCGTACTTGCCCAGCCGACACGGGCCATAGGCACCGGCCATGAACCCCTCGTAATTCTTCAGGTCGTCGCCGCAGTCGGAGCAGAACTTCATGAAGTCGCCCAGGGTGACGCGATAGGGGAGACATTCCGTTCCTGAGGTGACCTGGTTGCTGATGAGAAGGGTGCGTTCATCGGATTCAGGCAGCACGATGGCCCGTGCCCCGGAGGCACTAACCGCCTCGGCGAGGCCATCGGCGTGGGGGCACATTCTGGGAATAAGCAGTGTTTTCTTCGGGTCGATAATGGCAGAGGCACCGCGGTAAATGTACCTGCCTGTCTCCGGAACATGCTTTGCGGACTGGTCATAGCTTGTGATTGTGTCCACGTAGGCTTCAAGTCGGGTGACAATGCCCGCCTCGGCAGCATGCTCGTCCATTTCCAGTTCACCGAGCGGCTTTCCGCCCATGATATCGGCCAGCATCGGGAGCATGAAGGAATTGGGGCCGCAGCCGAAGTTGGTGATGGCCAGGCCATAAAGCTGCGGGTCCTCGGCGGTCAGGGCACCACCGGCGATGAACTTGCTCTCGTAGTGCCAGTAGGGACGGTCCGAATACTCTTTGGGGTCGACGGATTTCAGCGGCAGAAAATCGAGGGGTATGGGCACCACGCCGAGCTGGGCCAGCTTTTCGGCGATCCCCAGGTTGGCACCCGAGTCCTGAGACATGTAGGCGCGGGAGAAAAGTACCACGCCGAGCTGGTCGCTCTCGCGGAGCTGCTTGAGCAATTTTTTACCCAGCGCCAGGCAATCGGCGGTGAACTTGCGTTGCGCCTTGATGCCGGCAAGGGCGGCTGCTTTTCCTTTTTTACGGCTGAAGCCAAGCTTTGCCGCCACGGCGGAAAGGTTCTTCACCGTTTCCTCGTCTCCCAGGCTGAAATCGATGTTCGGCGCCAGCAGGCGCTCACCGAGGTCGAGCACGTGACGCACGATGAAGGGCGATGCCTGAATAAGCGGACAGGCATATTTCTGGTTCTCGTCGCCTTCCTTGTTGCCCAGGCGGAGGAAACAGGGGTAGAGGATATAATCAACGCGGTCATTGATGGCAGCGATGTGTCCGTGAAGCAGCTTGAGCGGGAAACAGCTGTCGCTATAGCTGAGCTCAACGGACTGCTCCATGATTTCCTTGGTTGTCTTCGTTGATAGAGCGATTCTAACGCCGAGCTCATTCAGGAAACCAATCAAGAGCGGTGCATAGTCATAGGACAGAAGAGCGCGTGGAATGCCCACAACAGGGCCTGTGCCCGCATCCTCCTTATAATCGCGAAAGAGCAATTTCTCACGCTCATCAAAGTATGTCTTCTGGCGGGCGTGGCCTGTGGCGCTGTCATAGCGGTCGCAGCGGCTGCCATAGAACGTGGTTTTCTCGTCGGGCAGCTGCATTCGGGTGATGGTGCAATTGTTATCGCATCCCTGGCAGATAAAGGTGGAGAGGGCGCATTCATCCTTCACCACCCGGGCAAACCCCTTGAACCGGGACTTGCGGCCGCTCATTTCTTCCCTGGCGAGCAGGGCGGCGCCGATGGCGCCGCTGACTTCGCGGTGTTCGGCAACGGTCAGTTTTTTATCTTCGAGCTGCTGTTGGAAGGCCGCCACCACCGCCTCGTTGTAAAAGACGGCGCCGGTGAGGATGACCCTGTCTCCGAGCTTGCGGTGTCCCACCACCTTGGACAGGTAGTTCTTGGCGATGGAATTGGACAGGCTGGCGGTGATAACTTCGAGGGACACGCCTTCCTGCTGGGCGGAGGCGACTGCCTGCCCCATGAAGGCGGCGCATCTGGTGCCAAGGTCGATGGTATGCGGGGCGTTAAAGGACAGGCGGGCGAACTCGCCATTGTGTACCGAGATGCCTAGCATTTCGGCAAGCTCGTCAATAAAACTTCCGGTGCCGGCGGCGCATGCCTTGTTCATCTGATAGTCAACCACCACGCCATTGCGCTTGATGACCAGCTTTGAGTCCTGTCCGCCAATCTCGATGATGTCAGCTTCCGGGTCTATCTCAACGGCAGCTCTTGTCTGCGCGGTGATTTCATTCTTGATGAGGTCAGCCCCGATGAAACTGCCGACCAGATACCTGCCGGAACCGGTAACCCCTGTGCCGGCAATCTTGACATCGGACGCACCGTCCAGTAGCAGGTTGCTGAAGACCTGCTTCACCGCATCAATGGGCCGTCCGGCAGTCATCAGGTAGCTTTTGGCGAGCACTCTGGTGCCCGAACCATCGAGGATAACTGCCTTGGTGCTCGTGGAGCCGACATCGACGCCGAGATAACCGGTGCACG